>JAFSFN010000159.1 GCA_017435185.1 Clostridia bacterium
CAAGAAAGCATTATTTTTGTCATTTCTTCTCTACGAGTTGCCCTATATTCACATTCAAATTTATTCACTTGCAATGATTCCTCATCATCAACGATATACTGAATTAGTTTATAGTTATCATCATTCCACTCCCATGTTTGAAATGAAACTCTTTGTCCTTTATCTGTTTTATGGATATATGGCGGAGAATATGGTGGTCTTTCCATCAACAAACTATCATAATCTCTGATACTCGCAACAAATATTCCATTTTCTTTAATTTGATTAACAATGCTCTTAATTGCCGATTCCAGATCAGTACTTGTCAGCATATGTGGTAGTGCATTATCCATAGCAATAACAATGTCAAACTTCTCTGTAAATGTATCTGATAATGAACAGAAATTAGCCTGCTTAAAGCAAATTTCTACATTATTTGCTTTTGCTCTTTTTTCTGCTTCGATAAGTTCGCCAGCACTTAAATCAGACGCCGTAACATTATATCCAAGTGAAGCAATACCGATTGCCTGCGTTCCGATTCCACAGGCACAATCCAGAATATGTGCAGATTTGTCAAAGCCATTATCCACAAAAAGTCTGTCCAGAATGGCCGCTTGTTCCTGTGTGGTAGATTGCCAATCAAGAAATAATTTATCATATTGAGTTGCTAAACTATCATAAAAAGTTTGTATTATACTCATATCATTCATCCCTACAAATTCTTATTTATCGACTTGATTATAACATAAACTCAAAACTTTCACGAGATAGTGTCGCCGGTGATGGTTACGCCATTCAGGGATCAGGCTTGCTGCATAAATCATTGCCGGAAACGATTAAAAATTAGGGGCAGATAAATAAAAAACACAGCATCAGATGATGTTGTGTTTTTTATTTGGTTATCATTGACAAAAAAGATATTCGCGTTATTACAGCGCTGCGGGCAAGCACCGCAAAAAGTTGGTAGCACAGCGAAGGCGTTGCAAGCGCGTTTACAAGCGAGCAGCCGCAGCAAGCGTGACTTTTTGCGGAAAGGAGGAGCGACGGAACGGGTGAGAGATGATTTTTGATAAAAAATCGTCGCGAACTAAGTGAAGTCCGCGACGACGTGGCGTACCCGGCGCGATTCGAACGCGCGGCCTTCAGAGTCGGAGTCTGACACTCTATCCAGCTGAGCTACGGGTACTCATGTTTTCACAGTTTACCACAAGGCGGTCAATTATGCAAAAGCATTTGAACGGTTTCGACAAGAGTCGCGGCTTGGGTTATTTTGACGCCGTCAGCCTTGGGTATGTTGTCGGTCTTGGGGATTATTATATTATTGTAGCCAAGGCGAATGCACTCCTGGACACGCTTATCGGTGCGGCTGACGGAGCGTATCTCGCCCGTTAGAGATATTTCGCCGATTATGGCTGTGCTTGGCAAAAGAGGCTTGTCGGCAAGTGCGGAAGCGATGCACACGGCAGTCGCAAGGTCGCCTGCACGTTCTTCTATGCGTATGCCGCCGACTACATTTGTGTATACATCTTTATCGTAGAGCTTGAGACCGACTTTCTTTTCAAGAACGGCCAAGAGAAGCATGAGTCTGCTTGAATCTATGCCTGCCGCCATGCGTCGGGGATTATTAAAGGGTGACGGCGCAAGCAGGGTCTGTACTTCGACGAGCATGGGGCGTGTGCCTTCCATTATACAGGTGACGGCACAACCGGGTGCACTCTTTCCCGATACGAACATTTTCGATGGGTCTTTCACCTCTGTCATTCCCTTGTCGCACATTTCAAACACACCTATCTCATTGGTTGAGCCGAATCTGTTTTTTACGGTGCGAAGCAGACGGAACGAGTCATGACGATCACCCTCGAAATAGAGAACTGTATCGACCATATGTTCAAGCACTCTGGGGCCGGCGATGGCGCCGTCCTTGGTAACATGACCCACTATGAACACGGTGTACCCCTCAGTCTTTGCAAGACGCGTGAGTGTGCCCGTCGCCTCACGCACCTGGGTAACACTTCCAGGTGCGCTCGAAACTGCCGAGCTGTACATGGTCTGTATCGAGTCGATTATTATAAACTCGGGCTTTATGCGGCTTATCTCCGCTTCAATGCCGTCGAGATTCGTTTCTGCAAGCAAAAGCATCGAGCCGCTAAGCGACAGCCTCTGTGCCCTTATTTTAAGCTGTGCTACAGATTCTTCGCCCGTTACATAGAGCACTTTTCCCTTTTCGCTCAAATTGGATGCCATCTGCATGAGCAGGGTCGATTTACCGATACCGGGGTCGCCGCCCAAAAGCACTGTTGAGCCTTTTACGGCACCGCCGCCCAGCACACGGTCAAGCTCGCCCAGGCCCGTGAGCTGACGCTGAGCGTGCGCTACTTCGACATCATCGAGCCTTTGGGCTTTTGCAAACGCAACTGCACTCTTTGATTTTTTATTTATGAGCGTTTCCTCTATCATTGTGTTCCAGCTTGAACACACCGGACACTGACCGAGCCATTTTCCGCTCTCATAGCCACATTCGCCGCAGACAAATACTGTTTTTTCGCCTTTTGCCATTATGGTATCTCCACAAATTTCATTATGTCACGCTCTCGTGATGTAACATCCATCCAAATAACTTTATTGTCCGACACGCCCAAAAACTGAGCTTTTTCATGTTCAGGTGTGACACGATAGGTCTCATCGGTTTCGAATATATACACCCAAAGTGCTTCATCCTTTGTATAAGCAAGGAAGTCCGCTTCCATGCCAAACTCAACAACGCCCTCGGCAATAACTTTTGCCTGAGTGCCGCTGTGCATATAGTAAAGTTTTGTATCTTCGCTGTGATGTGCATCGAGCCATGCCCAATTACCGTCAACACACTCCGGATCATGAACATAACCCGGCGCTTTGAATGTACTTACCGTGGACTGGGTCATTGCTATTGAATATATGGTGCTGTTGACTTCTTCGCCGTCCACCACATCGCCCGCATCCGCCCACACGAGCAGGCCGTCACGCAATGACGGCAGACTCTGGCCGTAGATAGAGTTGCTGAACATCTGAACAACCGCCGTCTCCCTGCTTTCAAGATCGCAGACAAAGAGTTTATCCATGCGTGATCCTGTTCGTTCTATCCATGCAAGATATTTTCCGTCAAGCATGAGTTCGGGCTGACCCGTGAACACTTCTTTTATAAGGACGGCTTCACCATATCCGTTTTTCATACTGCACGCCATTATGTTGCCGCCGCCGTTTTTATGCGCATCAAAATATACGAGCCATTCACTGTTGAAGCGCGGGAAGAGCAAGTGGTCATTCACAGCCGCATAAGAAAGCGTTTCACCCACACGAGTATCAGGCTCATACATTATGAGCTTCTGCATCTCAACATCGGTGCCTATCAGCCTGCCTGCGGCAAATATGAGTTTGTCATTATAGAAATACGGGTCTGCAAACCAGCGATAAGAAGTATAATCCGAAAACATTACTTCCTGCTGTTCCTCGTTAATATTAAAATACGCCATCGGATGCGGAGTAGGTGTCGGCGGCGCTGTCGGTGCAGGTGTCGGCGTGGGCACGAACGGGGCATGATAATCAACGCCTATAAGCGGAAGCAGCTTCGGAAGCGCAACATATACTATAAACAAGAGCAACAAAACCACACACAGCACAACTATTCCGAGCTGTATATGAGGACCCCACTTGCTTGTTTTGAACGAAAACCGCTTTCTGTATCTTTTGGGCGGTTTATATTTTCTGCTTTTCATACTTTCGTATTATATCACACAATTACCTGCCATAGCAATTTTACACAGATTTTACAAAGCCCTGATTCTGTTCTTACATTGGTGCTGTATTGTTTTGTAATGTAAAATTTATGTAGTATTTTGCGAAACTTTTGCATCAGGAGTATTTCATGGAAACATTCGGCATTTTTAACATTATAACGCTTTTCGGCGGTCTTGCTTTCTTCCTTTTCGGCATGAACATAATGTCAACGGGTCTTGAGAAGATGGCAGGCGGCAAGTTTGAACAGATACTCAAAAAAATGACTTCAAGCCGCTTCAAGAGCTTAATACTCGGTATACTTATAACCGTTGCCATACAGTCATCATCAGCATTAACTGTCATGCTTGTGGGTCTTGTCAACTCAGGCATAATGGAACTTGGCCAGACCATCGGCGTCATAATGGGTTCGAACATGGGCACAACACTCACCGCATGGCTTTTGAGTCTTATAGGAGTTGAGAGCAACAATATATTCCTCCAGCTTCTCAAGCCCGAATCGTTCGCTCCGATATTCGCATTCATCGGTATACTCTTTGTCATGCTTTCGAAAAATGATAAAAAGCGTGATATCGGCACTATATTCGTAGGTTTTTCCATACTCATGTTCGGCATGAACCTCATGAGCGACGCAGTCTCTCCCCTGGGGGACATTCCTGAATTCCAGCAAGTACTCACCGCATTCAACAATCCGTTCCTCGGTGTTATAGTGGGTGCACTGTTCACCGGTCTTATTCAAAGTTCAGCCGCTTCGGTCGGTATTTTGCAGGCACTTTCGCTCACAGGCGGAATAACCTATTCAATGGCTATTCCGATAATCATGGGACAGAATATCGGCACTTGCGTAACTGCGCTCATCTCCGCAATCGGTGCCAACAAAAACGCAAAAAAAGTTGCACTCGTACATATTTACTTCAATGTTATCGGCACCGTTGTCTGCCTGATACTCTTCTACGGTCTTGATGCAATATTCCACTTCACATTTGCCGATGCGTTCGTACAGCCTTTTGATATTGCGGTCTGTCACAGCATATTCAACATATTCACAACCCTGCTTCTGCTTCCGTTCACAAAACAGCTTGAATGGCTTGCACTCAACACCGGCAGTAAGAAAGGACAAGCTATCGAGAAAACAAAATTCCTTGATGAGCGTTTGCTCCAGACTCCCGCATTTGCCGTTCAGGAATGTCGCAACAAGACTGTCGAAATGGCACATCTTTCAAGAGAAGCCGTTGATGCGGCTATTCAGGCTGTGCACAAGTTTGACGAACGCCTTGCCGAAAAAGTCATCGACCTCGAAAACCAGGTTGACCGTTATGAGGACAAGCTCGGCACATACCTCGTTAAGTTAAGCAATAAAGACCTTTCCGATGCCGACAATAACGAAATAGCTCGCATACTTCACACAATAGGGCACTTTGAGCGCATGAGCGACCATGCAGTAAATATTCTCGACGCCGCCCAGGAGCTTCATACAAAAGGCATTTCCTTCTCGCAGGAAGCTCAGGAAGAGCTCAAAGTCATCGAAGCCGCACTCTACGAGGTTCTCGACCTTACCGTTCGTTCATTTGAAGAAGGCGATATTGAGCTTGCCGCCAAAGTTGAGCCCCTGGAGCAGGTAATAGACGCACTTTCCGAACAGCTCAAAGCACGCCACATAGCAAGATTGCAGCAGGGCTTGTGCACAATCGAGCTTGGCTTCATACATTCCGACCTGCTCAGCAACTATGAGCGCACATCCGACCAGTGCTCGAATGTTGCTGTCTGCACCATCCGCTTGAAGTCCGAAAAGTTCGACACCCATCGCTATCTGCGTGAACTCAAAACATCGGGCCAACCCCAGTTTGAATCGGACTACAAGTCATATGCGGACAAGTACATGCTTCCAAAGAAATAAAAAATTGTATAATTTAGGGGCTCTGCCCCTATAACCCCGGTCGCTTTTGAAAAAGCGACGGAAAACCAAGAAAAAACAAAGGCTCCCTCTGCGAGGGAGCTGTTTTTTGTTCTGTATTTTACCAAAAGAAATTCGAAAGCGTTTAGGTTTTAATAGCATTCAACAATACAAACAACTAGGAAGCGATTAGGCTATAATAGCATTCGGCGGCGTGTACGGCGAATGCGTGGAAGTAATTGCGAAGCAATTCTGACTTATCATGGGCGAACGGCCATGCCAAAGGCATAGTTCGGCCATGTAAAAACTCGCTCAAGAGGACTTGCCTCTTGAGCAAAAGCGCCCCACGCTCAAAAACACTTGCCGTCTTTGCAGTCCTCGGCACTGCCGCCGCGATAGCAAAGTTCGTTGGGGCATTGACCGTTTTCAAAGAAGCCGACTATATTTTTAACTGTCGTCTCGGCTATGTTTTCGAGTGCTTCCTCGGTTAAAAACGCCTGATGCGAAGTGACGATTACGTTGGGCATTGATATGAGGCGCAAAAGCGTATCATCTTCCATGATATGCCCTGAATTATCTTCAAAGAACAGGTCTGCTTCTTCCTCGTACACATCAAGGCAAGCGGCACCGACTTTGCGTGACTTAATCCCTTTAAGCAAAGCCTCGGCGTCAATGAGCGCACCTCTTGAGGTGTTGAGTATTACAACGCCTTTTTTGCATTTTTCTATTGCCGCCTCATTTATCATATGGTGGGTATCTTCAGTGAGCGGACAATGCAATGAGATAATATCGCTTTTGGCAAAAAGCTCATCTTTTTCGACATATCTTATGGTATCGCCGTTATCAAGACCTTTAGCCGGAAATTTATCGTATGCAAGCACTTTCATGCCAAAGCCACGGCATATATCAATAAACACACGCCCTATCTTGCCCGTACCTATCACGCCCACCGTCTTGCCGTAGAGGTCGAAGCCGGTAAACCCTGCAAGACTGAAATTAAAATCTCTTGTGCGTATATACGCCTTGTGTATACGGCGTATGGAAGTGAGCAGCGGCGCCATTGTATGTTCGGCAACTGCATACGGCGAATATGCAGGCACACGCAAAACATGGAGCTTTGAGAACGCATACTTCATATCAACATTGTTGAAACCTGCACACCTGAGCGCAAGCACTTTTACACCGCAATCCACAAGACTGTCTATGACCTTGGCATTGACAGCATCATTAACAAAAACGCACACGCCGTCATAGCCTCGAGCCAGTTCTGCCGTGTCCTCATTGAGTTTTGTATCAAAGAACTTAAAAGAGACCCCATATTCACTGCCGTACTTTTCAAAAGACGGAATATCATACTGTTTTGTATCGAAAAAAGCTATATTCATTAAATATACTCCTTATTGTTTTTATATATAATTTGCACAGTGTAAGTATTGAAAATTCAAATAAAAGCGGAAATCGGTTTTACCATATCCGCTTTTTTTAATTATGCAATCTTTTCAAACTGACTGTTGTACAGCTCAGCATAGAAGCCGTTTTGCTTCATA
>JAFSFN010000160.1 GCA_017435185.1 Clostridia bacterium
TAACAAAAGACTCGTTGAAGATTTAATTGAAAAATACGATGTTCTCGGCGTCGTAGGAAACGGTGCCAGCATGGATATTCAAAACGAAGCGGGTGTCAAAGAATCGGATCTCGTTATCGCACTGACCGAGAGCGACGAACTCAACATTCTTGCCTGTCTTGTGGCTAAGAAATTGGGAGCAAAAAACACTATCGCCCGTGTGAGAAATCCCGATTACAGAAAGCAAATCACCGTGATGAAGGATGACCTTGGAATTGCGATGGTTGTTAATCCCGAGCAAGAGACCGCAAATGAAATTTTCAACCTCATCAGTCTACCATCTGTTAATCAGATCGAACATTTTGCCAAAGGCAGAGTTTCTCTCGTAGAAATTGTAGCGGAAAAAGGCTGTTCTCTGATTGGCGAAACGCTGATTTCCATCGGCAAGAAGCTGACGACAAAAGTTCTCATCTGCGCAGTACAGCGCGGTGAGGAGGTTATCATTCCTGACGGTAATTTCAAAATTGAAGAAGGTGACAGAATTCACTTTACCGCCAGCGCAAAATCTCTCGGAGATTTTCTGTCGGAAGCCAATCTTGTTAAGTCACCCTTCAAAAACATTATGATTGTCAGTGGTGGCCGAATAGGATATTACCTTGCCTATGCATTGTCTAAAAAGAAGTATTCCGTTAAACTGCTTGAAGATGATCCTGCAATTTGCGAAGCACTTGCGGAATTGCTGCCACGCGTGACTGTAGTTTGCGGAAATGGTACACAGCACGATGTACTGGTTGAAGAAGGCATCGAAGCGATGGATGCTTTTGTTGCGCTTACAAACATTGACGAAGAGAACATTATCGCATCCATGTTCGCCAACAAGAAGAATGTTAAAAAATCTATTGCACAGATCAAGAGTGATGACCTTTACAGCATGCTTGACGAGTTGGGTATTAACAACAATGTGTCGCCAAAGCACGTTGTAGCCGGCAAAATCATCAGCTATATCCGCGCACTCGCTAACACGGTCGGCAGTAAGGTGCTGACTTTGTATCAGCTCGTTAATAACCGGGTGGAGGCTTTGGAGTTTGCCGCAACAAAGCAAGAGAATTTCTATAACAAGCCTCTGCGTGAGCTGAATATAAAAAAGGATTGCCTGATTGCCTGCATTATCCGTCAGAATCAGGTTATCATCCCAAACGGTAATTCCGAGATCCATCTCGGAGATAATGTGGTAGTTGTAACAACCCATAAAAACTTTGACGATCTGAACGATGTGATCGAGTAAGACAGTGTTACTATGGAATACAAGAAATTAGGTAGAATTTTAGGTAAGATCATGATACTGGAGGCCATTCTGATGTTTGTGCCTTTGGCAGTCAGTTTTATCTATAAAGAGTCATTCATACATATTTCAGCGTTTTTGATCCCCATTGCAGCTCTGACGATAATCGGATTTTTACTGCAGATACCCAAACCGAAGAGAAATAGCCTATATCAGAAAGAAGGCTTTGCTCTTACCGCAATGGTGTGGCTCGTAATGACTATGTTCGGTGCTATCCCGTTTGTTATTAATGGCGACATTCCAAACTATGTGGATGCCTGCTTTGAGATTATGTCGGGCTTTACCACAACAGGTTCAAGTGTGATTACCGATATAACGGCAGTATCTCGTTCCTCACTATTCTGGCGTAGCTTCTCCCACTGGATTGGCGGCATGGGCATTCTCGTATTCGTGCTTATTTTTATTCCCGAAAGCAACGACGGTTCTTCCATGCATTTGCTTCGTGCGGAGAGTCCCGGCCCTCAAGTTGGCAAAATCGTTTCCAAGATGAAGGTAACAACAAGAATACTGTATCTTATCTACCTTGGTATGACCGTTATTGAGGTTATCATTCTAATGCTTGATAAACCGATACCGGGATATGAGAATGACCAGTTTTTCTTTAGCCTGCTTGCCACTTTTGCCTGTGCAGGAACCGGCGGTTTTGGTTTTATCCCAAACAGCATTGAGATGTTCCACCCATTCTCACAATATGTAATGTCTATCTTCCTCATCTTATTCGGATGTAATTTCAGTCTGTATTACTTACTCCTGATAGGAAAGATCAAAGAGGTTTTCCGAAGCGAAGAAATCAGGATCTATTTTTTAATCATAGTCGCAGCAGTAGCTTTCGTCTTTCTGAGTCTTGTCGGTAAATTTGAGGCATTTCCTCAGATTTATACAACCGAGGAAGCTTTTAGGCATTCCTTGTTCCAAGTGTCCTCCCTTATAACAACTACGGGGTTTACCACAACAGACTATAGTGTATGGCCGATGCTTGCTAAAACCACACTTATTATGGTCATGTTCATTGGTGCAATGGCCGGCTCTACAGCGGGAGGTATTAAGATATCCCGAATTATAATAGCGATCAAGGGCGCGTATATCAATGTAAGAAAGCTAATATCCCCCCGTTATGTTCCAAAAACAAAGTTTGAAGGAAAAACGTTGGAGCAAAAAACGATCAACGATGTATTTGCTTTTTTAACCTTGTATTTCTTCATACTTTTAGCGGCAATATTTTTATTATCCTTTGACCCTGTGAACGGTCAAGCTGTAAATATTGTTTCAGATGCGGGGAGTTATGAAGTTAAACATGGATTCTTCAGTAATTTCTCAGCTGTGCTTGCCTGTATCTCCAACGTGGGACCGGCGTTTGAAGCAGTAGGTCCATATTCGAGCTTTGCAAATTACAGCGATTTTTCAAAAATTATTCTTACCTTTGTAATGCTGCTCGGCAGACTTGAGATATTGCCTGTTCTTATTCTGTTTAACAAAAGGACTTGGAAAAAGGTTTAATATTTGTTATAAAAAGCGAGCACAACCGTTTATATAGCAGTAACCAATTTTTCATCGAAGAGTCTCGGCATTTTGGCGGAGACTTTTCTTTTTTAATGGTTATTATATAATATGAGACTTGAATTTGGTAATAAAAGAAAGTAGACTAAAAGTGACAATATTTTTAGGGGGCATTTATGGGTAAATTAAACATTATCGATCACCCTTTGATTCAGCACAAGCTGACCAAAATGCGTGATAAGGAAACAGGTTCCAAAGATTTCAGAGAACTTCTCAACGAAATATCCCTGCTTATAGGCTATGAAATCACAAGGGATTTCCCTCTTGAAGATATCGAAATAGAAACACCTATCCGCAAAATGACAGCAAAATGTATTCCCGGCAAAAAAGTTGCCATCATCCCCATTTTAAGAGCAGGTCTTGGCATGGTGGACGGTTTGCTTACTCTGCTGCCTGTTGCCAAAATAGGGCATATAGGACTTTACCGAGATGAAACAACACATACTCCCGTAGTATATTACTGCAAACTTCCTGTTGATATAGATCAGCGTATTGTCATAATATGTGACCCGATGCTCGCTACAGGAGGCAGTGCTTGCGACGCTATAACCATGCTCAAAGACAAAGGTTGTACAAGTATTCGTCTGATGTGTCTTGTTGCTTCTCCCGAAGGCGTTAAAGCAGTTCAGGACAAGCATCCCGATGTTGACATTTTTGTAGGGGCACTTGATGAATGTCTGAATGAAAATGCCTACATCGTACCCGGATTGGGTGATGCCGGCGACCGAATTTTCGGCACAAAATAAGGGAAAACATAAAAACCAAGGAGGAAAAATCATGAACAAAAACTATCAGGTCGATTCGAAACTCACGGCAAAAACAGCCGTATTGAGTTTCCAGCACATGTTTGCAATGTTTGGTTCCTGCGTACTCGTACCAATTCTCTGCAACATGAGCATTGCAATGTCCTTGCTTGCTGCAGGCATTGGTACAATAATCTTCTATTTCCTTACCAAACGTAAGGTGCCCGTGTTCCTCGCAAGCTCATTTGCTTTCCTGCCTGCTTTGCAGTCATGCATGGCAAATACAGCAATAGGCACTCCCGAATGGAATATCCAAATGGGTAAAGCAATGCCCGCAGTCTTCCTTGCAGGTCTTGTTTATGTTTTGCTTTCCGTCATAATCAAATTCGTCGGTGTTCAGAAAGTAAGAAAGCTGTTCCCGCCCATCGTTGTAGGTCCCGTCATAATCGTAATCGGTATGATATTGGCTCCGAAGATGTTCTGGAACAACATAATAGGTCAAGCTATCTGGAATGATATCCCTGTTTGGAAAGAATGGACAGCCGCTATTATAACCGCAGCCGCAATAATACTTACAAACACATTGGCAAAACCCAAAAGTTTTTTGCGTGTTATTCCCATCCTCGTCGGCTTCGCTGTAGGTTACATTTATTCTTTGTGCATAGGTCTTGTTGACTACAGTGGCTGTGACTGGAGCCAGATAGTTATATTCCAGGATTTGGAAAATCTCTTCGGTTTCTACGGCTCATTGAGCATTGACTGGGGTATAATACTCAGCATAGTTCCTCTCGCTCTTGTTACATTCATGGAGCATTTGGGCGACATATCCGCAAACAGCAACATCTGCGGCAAAGACTTCATGGTAGACCCCGGCATCCACCGCACAGTATTGGGTGACGGCGTAGCCACATCCGTTGCAGCACTCTTGGGTGCTCCCGCAAACACAACATACGGCGAAAACACCGCTGTATTGGCGATCACCAAGAACTATAACACCAAGAATATTCTTTACGCAGCAATATTTGCCGTAATTCTCGGTTGCTTCTCAATATTCGGCACAGCCATCAACACAATTCCCTCCGCAGTTATCGGCGGTGCTTCCATCGTATTGTTCGGCATGATTTCCGCTTCAGGTCTGCGTTCGCTCGTTGATAACAAAGTCAACTTCTCAAACACCAAGAACCTCATCGTCGTTTCCGTAATACTTTCCATAGGTTTGGGCCTCGGCGCAATGAGCCTTGCAGGCGACATAACAGGCGACGCTTCACTCAAGATAATGGTAGGCAGCGTTGAGATATCTCCCCTCGCCATTGCAACGGTAGTCGGCGTTATTTTGAACCTCATCATCCCTAACAAAAAAGGTGATGATCCCGAAACGATAGATTGATTCACGAGATACTCAAAAAGCCACCCTCCAAGGGTGGCTTTTTCACTCATATCGTACTGAAGTCAAATGTAAAGTGCTGCACCGAGCATTCCCGCATCATTGCCCAGTTTCGCAGGCAGGATATCACCATGTGTACGAAAGAAACACTTTTTGTGTACATTTTCACGCAAAGGCTCAAACAAAAATTCGCCCGCACCGCTAACACCTCCACCTACGGCAATGACCTGAGCATCTGTAAGATTTATTATGGATGCCACAAGGCTGCCAAGTGAATCTACATATTTTTCAAATATTGCAGCAGCAGTTTTATCTCCTGCCTTTGCGCAGTCTATAACTGTTTTTGCGCTTACATTTTCTTTGTTTCCGTCAGCCGCTTCTTTTATCATTCCTTCAAAATTTCTTCTGCCCTGCGATATCAGCCATGTTGCTGAGCACAGCGCTTCCGCACAGCCCGAATTGCCGCAGGTGCATTTCTCTCCGTCTTGAGCAATTATCATATGTCCCATTTCAACTCCGCTTCCGCGCCCACCGTTGAAAAGGCGTCCATTCAATATCAAACCGCCTCCCACTCCTGTTCCGAGTGTTAAAAGTGCACCTGTATCACAGCCAAAAAGCACGCCTTTGTTAAACTCTGCCAATGTTGCCGCATTCGCATCATTGAGCATTGCTACCTCAATCCCACTCATGCATTCTTTTGCGGCTTTAAGCAGTGGAGCATCAAAAAAGCCGAGATTATGAGCATCTATTACGATCTCGCCCTTGCTGTCAATACTTCCGGGGACCGCAATCCCGACGCCCTTAATTTCTTTTTTGTCCACTTCCGCTGCAAGAGAATCTTTCATTGTGCTAAGCAGTTTTGACACAGCATAAACATCACTGTCTTTCGGGAAAGGAACACTAAGTCTGCTCACTTCATCATATTTTTCATCATACATTGCGGCGGCAATATTTGTGCCGCCTATATCAAAGCCTATACTGTATCTCTTCATTTTTTCAACATGTCTTTCGGAAGTCTTTTTTCAAATTCTGCCGCCGCATTATATCCAAGCCTTGTAAGTCTGAAATTTCTTGCCGCCGCTTCTATTACTATTGCCAAGTTTCTGCCAGGGCTGACAGGTATCTTTGCACTCGGAACTTTGACGCCGAGTATTTCCGTCGTGTTTTCGCTCAATCCCAGGCGTTCATATTCCGTATTCTCATTCCAAAGTTCCATCTCGATAACGAGGTCTATCGTTTTTTCGGGTATCACCGCACCCACACCGTAAAGATAGCGAACATCGACCAGCCCTATGCCTCTTACTTCAATAAGATGTCTTGTCAGCTCGGGTGACTTTCCCGAGAGTCTGTCAGCGGCAACACGAGTGATCTCCACAACATCATCCGCTACAAGGCTGTGTCCCTCTCTTATCATTTCAAGAGCTGTTTCGCTCTTTCCCATGCCGCTTTCGCCGATGAGCAGTATACCTACACCGTAAACATCAACCATTACACCATGAAGTCTCACCATGGGAGCCGTTTCCTTATTTATAAAGTTGGTTATCTTATATCCCAGCTCGCCCGTGATTATGGGTGACTTGAAAACAGGAATATCATTTTCCTTTGCGGCTTTGACCAACAATTCGGGCGGCTGATTATCCCTTGCGCAAACTATGCAGGGTATGCCGCTTTGAGCAAAACGCTTAACACATTCATTCTGACATTCTTTATCCAGACTGTACAGATAATACATCTCGGCATTTCCTATAAGCTGAACTCGTTCTTCATCAAAATGTTCATAAAATCCCGTAAACTGCAAACCCGGACGATTTACTTCACCTTTCGCAAACGTAACTTCACCGCTGCCGTCGCAGAGTATTTGTGCATCTATTACTTCCGCAAATTTTTCGTTTTTTATTTTAACGGACATTCGTACACCTCCGTCATTTCAAAAGATAATTGTTTATAAGATATGCTATGCCGTCATCATCGCATGAAGGAACAACTATATCCGCTATCTGTTTTATGGCATCCTTTGCATTGTCAACCGCAACACCAAGGCCTGCCCATTCTATCATCTCGGCATCAAGAGTATTATCTCCTGCCGCTACGACCTCACTCTGTTTAACGCCCATGCTGTCTGCTATCTTCTTTAGTGCCGTACCTTTATCAAAACCGACATTGTTGAATTCTATAAACCCTGCTGTCGAGCCAGATACTTTCAAAATTCCTTCATAACGCTTTTTGAGCCTGGGTATCAGTTTCTCTGCATGATCCGGATATGTAATAAACAAAACTTTGGGTATCCTTTCCCATTTTTTCTTTCTCAAATCCGGGTCTACTTTCAAGGGAAGCGAAAGTATGCCCGTATAGCCCTTTACCCATTCATTTCTGACTTCACTTATAACAGTATCATCCTGATATATATGTGCGTGTATGCCAATCTCTCTTGCAAGTTCAAGCAGTTCGATTATTCTGTCACTGTCTACTTCGGAAAAAGATATCGCTTCCTGTTTTTCTATATCTGTTATTACAGCTCCGCCGTAATTTATCATAAGACCTGTCAAACCAAGCTCGTCCGACACTCTTTTTGCACCCGTGAAGCTCCTTCCCGTGGCAAGCGTCACGCATATACCGGCTTCTCTCGCTTTTATTATTGCCTGCTTGTTTGCTTCACTAAGCTCTCTCTTGCTGTTAAGCAATGTGTCATCTATATCCAATGCCAATATTTTATACATGGGCCAGTACCTCCGCTTTTATTATCTCATATATATACAGCCAGCGTCAAACAGTCCGTTTTTGCACTTTTTGATATATTTTTCGCAAGTGCTTGCAGTTGTCAGATTCGTATAATATAATTATCAATGGTGAAGTGCCGCATATATAAAATCGGTACTTATACTTAATTTAATACAACGAGAAAGGGTTGTGTAAAAAATGAAAAGATTTCACCGTCTCATTTCTCTGTTGTTGACCTTTGCATTCCTCTTCAGTTTGATAGGGATTGCGCCGGCAACAGCAGATGCAGCTGGCACAACCGTCAAGGTAGCATACTTCTCTCTTGACGATTCGACCACTGCACAAGTAACAGGAGCCATAAGCGATTGGTTCACTTCCAACACCGTAACGGCAGACGGTACAACAATATCCTCCGTTACATTCACCTCACTTACAGCAAGCCAGATACAATCAGGGGCTCTTTCGTCCTATGATGTTCTCCTTATAGGTTCGGGCGGCGGCGGTGCGATCACCTCTGCTCTCGGCTCAAAGGGCGGCAGTGCAATCGAAACATACGTCGCAAACGGCGGCGGTTATGTTGGTATTCACGGCGGTGCTTACGCAGCTGTATTGGGTTATTCAACAACCACAAAGTATCTTGAACTTATAAACTATAAAGCAGACTATCCCGTTTCCAATCACGGCGAAGGTCAGTTAGTTGTAAGACCGGGCACTTTGGATAATATTATAACCGAAGACATGGTTTCTGCTTACTATGTAGCATATGCACAGAATCCTGCGGTTCTTACTGTTGGTTCAAGCAGTGACAGCCGCATGGGTACTCCCATAAACCTTATTAAGTATGTAAGTAATGCAAGGAATAACCTTACTGCATCACAGAATTCCAGCACATCCAACTATGTTAACATGACGGGTACTCCCGCTGTTGCATGTGCAACATTCGGAAGCGGTCATGTTGCAATCACAGGTCTTCAGGTTCATTCCAACAATCAGCCGGCAGATATGGATTTCATGCTCGGTCGTATGATTCTTTACGCCGCAGGTTATTCAACAGCTTCGGCAACTGTAAACTCGGCATCAAAACTTGAAACAGACATAGTAGCGGAATGGGTAAACACTCAGGAGCTTTACTACGACGGCAAAACAGCCACAACAAATTACATCAATCAGGCAGCAGCTGCAGGTATCACGGATATGTACCTTCTCATTAAGGGTACGGCCGGTTCAGTTGCATACACAGGTTCTTCCTATGCACTTGCAACAGCGTCCTACGGTAGCCGTGACATAGTCAACGAAGTCATAACGCAGGCTCATGCAAAGGGTATCAGAGTTCATGCTTGGATATCCTCGCTTGCAGACTCTGCATATGCGGCAAAATACCCCAACGAAACACTTTATCACTATAAGACCGGAAACAGTGATGAAATGATCAGTCCTCTCTCGACATCCTACCTCACATATATGCAGAATCTTGTCAAAGAAATGCTCACAAAGTACGATTTTGATGGTTTGCATCTTGACTATATCCGCTACAATCACATCGTAGGCGGTTGGCGTGCCTCCGACCAGGCTCAGATGAAAGAGTACGGTATTGACATTGACGAACTCAAAGAATATGTTGACGGTACATACTATGCATCAAGCGTAGATGATGGCTATATTTTCCGTGCACACGGCAACAATATTACTTCCGTTGTTCAGTTTGCAAAAATGCGCTGCGACAATATCACTAACTTTGCAACAAGCCTTGCATCCACAGCAAGAGCAACAAAGTCCGATGTTATCGTCAGTGCGGCATATTTCCTCCACGGTGCATACCAGGGTAACCACTATGTATCCGGCGCAAACAGCATACCCACAACATCAAGCTCCTTCGGTGAACTTATGTACGGTCAGAGCTATGTTGATTCAGCAAGCATTTACGACTATGTTTGCCCCATGATTTATTCTTCCTCAGGCGGCACTAACTACGACGGCAGTGCTCAGTGGGTAGCAGCACTTGCTTCAAGCGCAGTTGACAAGGGCAACAAAGTTGTTCCCGCTATTCAGGCCTATACACCCGCATCCGCTGATTCTCTTAATGCTGAAATATTTGAGTTGCAGAAGCTCCACTCACAAAAGAGCAATATGCTCGGCTTCGGCTTCTTCAAAGCAGGTACATACGGCTATGCAAACAGTACATACAGCTCCTCCGAAAACCTTCTTAAGGTTAATGTAATAGACGGTTTCAGCTCTGTAAACTTCGGTAAGGTCGTCATTGAACTCCAGGGCAGTCTTAAAGCTGAAAGCGTTTACAAGAAGACAGGTCTTTCGGGTGCAACCGTGACAATCAGCAGTGACGGAAAGAAGGTTACACTTTCAAAGTCAACGCTTATTGCCGCAGACTCAGAAATAACCATTTATCTTAACACAACCGGTTCTCTTAATAAAACTCTCGGTCCCGTTCTTGTCAGAGTTTATGACACGGATGGAGTTATGACCAGATGCTACAACACATACAGCGAAGGCAGTGCAATGCCCGGCGCAGCAACTCCCGTTCCTACTTCTTCCTCCGCAATAGCCAATTATACTGTTGACCAAATAGCGGAAGGTATGAACAGAGTTGTAACATTCTACAACTCAAACGGCTCATTGCCCTCATACAACACACTTAACGGCATACAGGTAAAAACTCCTGCTTATCTGAAGCTCGCCGCTTCCGCAATAATCAATATTGCGGCAGGCGCTGCAAATCAGCCGGTTTCCTATGTATCATGCATCGCTTCGAGTTCAACATCTTCTACCACTTTCTCAAGCGATACAATCGTTAAAGAAGGCTATCTTTACCTTGCTACCAAATTCGTTGAGTATATGAATGCCAATAGCGAGCAGGCTCCGAACTATACTACTTTCCCTGGCACTTCAGATTTGGATTATACGGGCACTATATCTTATTCACGTGCGGCAATAATATTTGCCCGCGTAATGGCTTTCTATCACTCATACAAGGTATTGCCCGGATTTGTCTGTGCTGCCGCAACAGCAACATCAGCAACAAATCCCACTCCCCCTCCGGCAACACCGACACCGACTGCAACACCGACACCGACTCCCGTTCCCACAGCAACAGTCGCTCCCACTGCAGTCCCCACACCCAAAGCTTCCTATACAGTTTCCGAAGTAGTCGATATGATCTACGATACATATCTCTACTACCTCGAAAACACGGCAATGCCTGACAGTATCACCTTCAACGGTACTCCCATCACGATGCCCACATATACAAAAATGGCGGCTTTGGCACTCCAGCGTATAAACAGCGGAAGTACTGCGGCAATACCCTATGTTGAATGTATCAGCCCGACTGATTATACAAACAGCTTCAACTATTCAACCATTTCCCAGGCCGGTTATCTCTATGCCGCAGAAAGACTTTTGGTCTATTATGATGCTAACGACAATCAGGCACCGAACCTCATCAACTATCCAGGTTCAAGCGGAACAAGCTACAGCGGAGCTATGAGTTTTACAAAGGCAGCCTGCATACTTTCAAGAGCACTCGCCGCATACAAACTCAACGGCTCTCTTGCAAGTTCCATTCCTGCTTCCGATGCAGCTACGGGTATCATGGCAAACGAGCTTTCCATCTCCGATGTAATAGACATACTTACAAATGTAAGTGACTACCATGTTGCAAACGGCGCTCTGCCGACTTCAACAACCGTAGGCGGCGCTTCGATAAACAGAGCTTCCTTCTTCCGTCTCGGCGCAGAAGCTATTATTGCAATAAACAGTGGTAACACGACCTCAAAAATCAAATATATTGCAAGCACTGAACCCGTTGGTTACAACAACTCTTTCTCGTCAACGACCATCAATAAGACTGCTTATCTCTATGCAATGAGCAGAGTAGTCGCATATATGGGCACCAACTCCAACACTCCCTCGAACTATACGACATTCCCCGGCTCGAGTGGAACTGCCTATTCAGGATTGCTTTCATATGATAGGCTCGTATTGATAACAGCCAGAGTTTGTGCATACTACAAGGCATACGGCGTGCTCCCCGATTATATTTCGCTCAGCACCAATGCAGTAGTTGAATCACCCACTCCTGCAACAACAGTAGCGCCCACAACAGTAGCACCGACGACAGCTGCACCTACAACGGCGGCTCCCACAACGGCAGCTCCTACAACGGCAGCTCCTACAACAGTTGCTCCCACGACAGCGGCTCCCACAACTTCTGCTCCCTCGGGCGCATATCCCACACAGCATCCTGCTTTGAGCACTATAACAAGCGGCACAACATTCACAGTTGCACAGATAGCCGCCGCTGCAGCAAGCATTGTATCTCATTATGATACATACAAATCGCTTGAAACAGAGTATTCAATACCCAAGGCAGTTACAGTCAACGGCATGACAATGAAGGAACAAGACTGGGGTTATATGGCAGGCTATGCGCTTGCAGGACTTTCCGGTTCTTGGACAGCTTCCGGTTTAAGCGGTTATACAGCTTCTACGCCGATTTCCTACAAGGCATGTACAGCACCTGCATTGAATGCAAACGGCACATACACAGCCGACACTATTGCAATTGCAAAAGTTGTAGAAATCGCATGGAAGAATATGAGTAACTTTGCAAACAGCAACAGCGGCTTAATGTCAGCTTCCTGCAGCAGTGCATTCCCTGGTTATCAGGTATCCTATTATTCAGGATTAATGGCAGCAGCACGCGCACTTGCATACTACAGTGCAAACGGCGTATTGCCCGAAAGTGTACAGTATGATAAGATGAGTTACTCTACAACCGATAGTGGCGCATATGCAGCGGCACCTGATGCAACTGAAGCTCCGACAACAGTTGCACCTACAACGGTTGCTCCTACAGTGGCTCCCACAACAGCTGCTCCCACAGAACAGCCCACCGGCGCAACATACCAGAGAAAGAACATTCTCTATGCCGCATACAGTATCAACAGGTATTTGACAAATAACCCGTACACATTCCCGAATTACTCCAGCATCGACGGCAACACCGTTTATATGCCCGGCGTACTCGAGCTTATTGCACAGGTAATAGTTGATACAAACAACGGTTCAACAGCAGACGTA
>JAFSFN010000161.1 GCA_017435185.1 Clostridia bacterium
AGTGACAATTCGACGGAAAAATCTTCCACTTCAGCATAGACACCGACCACGCAGGAACCAAACAGACCTTTTTTTGCAGTGTAAACAAAAAAGCTCTGTGTTTCATCGTCGTCGATTTTTTCCAATGCGCGCTCTGTCTCATCGACGAACTGCTTTGCAAAAGCCTCGTATGTTGTGCCGCTTATATTGGCTATCATTTCCATTTGAGGCTTTACGCTCTCGTCCGAAGCGACAAATTCGACAACGCACATCGCCATATCTTTTATCGCAGACGCAGGGACAATGATTTCATAAGTGTCACACTTAACGCTGTTCTTTCCTAAGGCAACACGATGCAATGCTTCGCCCTTTTCGACCTTGATATCACTTGCGGCTGCCTCCAAGCGGTTACCGTATCTTTCTGTAAAGCGTTCCTTTATTTCTTCAAAATCTTTCTTTTCAAAATTTATCTTGCCGCCGCTGAGAGTTGTGCCAAAAAGTTCGGGCAGTACCGAAGTTATCTGGCCGAGTATATCTTCGTTTTTAAGCTCAAACACATTTTCCGTGAGCGTGGGGACGCTGACTTGGATGACATCTTCATCGGCATACATTTCTGCGCCGATGCTCACCATGCCTGCTATAACAGCTTCTGCCGAAAGGCTCATTTTTTCATCGTCACAGCTGAATTTTTCTTCGATTTTAAGCGTGGTGCCCTGATACATCGAGGCATCTTCACCGAACAACGAAGAATCGAGCTTTGCGACTTCAAAATCCGCTCTCGTCAGCCTTTCTTCGGAATGAGAATCGATTACGCCTAAAAGGCCCATTTCATTCAATGCGCCGTTTTCCACCCATTTTTCAAACTGTGAAACAGTTCCGTCGGCACTCATTGCAAGTGTGCCGCCCAAAAGTGCGGACACTGCCGCCACAGCCACCGCCAAAACCGCAACTATACCAAGTATGAGGGGCAATTTGCTCTTTTTCTTTGCAGGCGCCGCCGTGACCGCCTGCCCGTTTGAATAGTAATTTTCCATTTTTACCCTCCCGAAAATGTCATTTCATCATATTTGCAAGCTCATCCATGCTTATGCGGCTGTCGATTTCTTTGAGCACACCGTCATCAAGCAGGAGCAGTCTTGTGCAAATATCCATTTCCTCTCGGCTGTGCGTCGCCATGATTATCGCTCCGCCGTCGTTTGTATACGCTCTGTACAGCTCGTTCATTTCCTGTCTGCAAAGTATGTCAAGCCCCGTTGACGGCTCGTCAAGTATCAAAAGTCTGCTTCCCGAAGCAAGTGCGCCTGCCATATTAACACGGCGCTTCATGCCGCCCGAAAGCGTTGATACACGCTTGTTGAGCACTTCTTTAAGACCCATTTTTTCTATGATCGAGTTGTCAAGCGGCCTTTTTGCAATGCTGTACCATAATTTCAGATTGTCTTTGACCGACAGTTCTTCTATCAAAGGGTCGTTCTGGGGCATATAGCCCACATACTTTGAAAAAACACGACGGTCAGCAAAAGCGTCCTCGCAACAGATGCTCACATTGCCGCCGTCAGCCTTTATGCCACCCGAAAGAATGGCAAGCAATGTGGATTTTCCGCAGCCGTTCCTGCCCACAATGCCTATGCACTCGTTTTGCGAAACAGTCAGGCTCGCACCTTTGAGCACAGGCTTCGAATATGCTTTTAATATTTCGGACGCTTTCAATATTTCCATGAAAAGATTATATGGCCTCGTTCTGTTCTCTGTCAATGTTCGCTTTTGCAAAAGCGACGGAAAGCATTTTACAAGGGGCGCCGCCCCTTTGACCCCGCCGACTTTTTGAAAAAAGTCGTCAAAAACAAGGGGGCGAATAATAAAAGAAACTCAAAAGCGTTTAGGCTTCAACAGCATATAACCGCAAAACCAACTTTCAAGCGTTAGAGGCTTTAATAGCATTCGGCGACATGTGCGGCGAATGCGTGGAAGTAATTGCCGTTAGGCAATTCTGACTTTGCATGGGCGGCTGACCGTGCTGAAAGCACAAGCCG
>JAFSFN010000162.1 GCA_017435185.1 Clostridia bacterium
GCGGCTGTGCCTGCTGGTATTGCGGCTGCGCCTGCTGGTACTGCGGCTGCGCCTGCTGGTATTGCGGCTGCGCCTGCTGGTACTGCGGCTGCGCCTGCTGGTATTGCGGCTGCGCCTGCTGGTACTGCGGCTGCGCCTGAGCCTGCTGAGCAGAATCAGTTTTTACTCTCGCGCCGCAATTTTGACAAAAAGCCGAACCTGCCACTATCTCACTTTCGCAATAACTGCATTTCATTTGTTTTTCCCCCATTATCATATTTTTTCTCTTGCAATCATATACTAAAAACAATTTGCGACATTTATTATACACTATAAGCGTAAGACACACCACATTTATTACAAGTTTTTTGCCGTTATTGCGATTTTCTGTATAATGAGTTATACTGTTTAGGTTATGAAAACAAACAAAATCAAGTTTACATCGGTCATTTTGACCGTCATATCGTTATTCTTTGCACTGTGCACCGTTTCTTATGCGGATTTTTCACCTGCCGACATAACAACACCGCATATTGTCCTTATGGACGCAAAATCAGGCAGCATCATATACGAAAAAGCGGCACATGAACAGGCATATCCTGCAAGCACAACAAAGATAATGACCTGTATACTCGCACTTGAGAGCGGCAAAGACCTCAACGAGACAGTAGACGTAGGCGAAAACATCGAGACTTCAGGCTCTGTAATGGGATTCATTCGCCGCGAAGAGCTTCGCTTTATCGACCTCATATACGGCATGATGCTCGTTTCGGGCAACGATGCGGCGCAGGCCATTGCCGAGCACATCGCCGGCAGTGAAAGCGCATTTGCCGTTATGATGAACGAAAAAGCCGCCGAGCTTGGCATGAACGATACTCACTTTGTCAAGTCAAACGGTTTGCATGACGACAACCACTACACGACCGCTTACGATATGGCACTTCTCACAAAGTATGCCATGCAGAATGAACAGTTTCGCAGAATAGTATCCGCCGAAACATATCAGGTAGAGCCCACCAATCGCGACAGCGACGGTTATTTTCTCGAAAACACCAACAAACTTCTCTACCGCTCACCCGAGGCGGAAGAATCATATCTTTACAGTGCGGCAACAGGCGTTAAAACAGGCTCTACGCCAAGGGCAAAGCGTTGTTTGGTCGCAAGTGCCGAAAAGAACGGCGAAGAACTCATTCTCGTTCTTTTTGAGGACGAAGCTGACGACTACCGTTTTTCGAGTGCAAAACAGCTTTTTGAGTGGGCGTTTGAAAACACCGAAAGTATCAACGCAAACGAACTTTCACTTGAACGCACGATAACACGCCAGGTGTCAAACGCTTCTTTCAGTGACAGCCAAAACGGACAGCTCGCAATCAATATAAACATTGACAACGCCATAATAAAAACCGACAGAGACACCATCTCCGCCATAAAGGCAGACCCGTCGCTCATATCTGTAAGTATCGAACTCAACAGCGAAGAGCTTACAGCTCCAATATATGAGGGCACAGAGCTCGGCGTTGCCAAATACAGCTATAACGGTTCAACACTCTTCACAGCGCCCCTTACCGCTTCAAGAACTGTCATGGACATTTCAAACAGCACATACACAGGCCCGAGCGGTGAAGGCTCCATAATACTTGAACCTCTCACCCAAGGCACAAGCGGCAGCGGCTGGCTTTTCTGGGTACTGCTCATAATCTTCATAATCGTACTGTTCATATTCATGCGTATGTCGGCTGACCGTAAAAAGAGACGCCGCCGCAGAAGAAGGGCATACAGATATCCGTCAAGATAAATACGCTAACGCTTTCGCTCAAGAACTCGTTCTTGAGCGAGTTTTTACATGGGGTTCCACCCCACACCCCGGTCGCTTTTGAAAACGCTTTCGCTCAAGAGGCAAGTCCTCTTGAGCGAGGTTTTACATGGGGTTCCACCCC
>JAFSFN010000163.1 GCA_017435185.1 Clostridia bacterium
CAGCAGTGATATGAGCAGTGCCAAACGATATAAGACAGAACCTTTTGCACTGTGCGGCGATGTTTACGGCGTGGGAAAAAATGCAGGCAGGGGCGGCTGGTCTCATTACACCGGTGCGGCCGGCTGGCTGTACAATGCAGGCACAGAGCATATGCTCGGCGTGAAAAAAGTCGGTGATGAGCTTTTTATAAAGCCCAATACCGCTTTTGACGAGTTTGAATTTGAATATAAATTCGATGGTACGATCTATAAAATAAAGGTAGTTCGTGACAGTGCCGCAAATGAAAGTGCAACAGTTAAACTTAACAAAGATAACGGCGTTAAGAATATGGTTATAAATATTGCATATTAAGTCTGACTTTCAGAGGTCTATTGACTAAAGGTACGGATAGGAATACAATACGCTCAATACTCTTGGTTGGAGACGGTATGAGCAAAAGGAAAACACTCGGCGGCTTGATGCCGGGACAGAGCGGATATGTATATTCAATAGGTGCAAGGGATGAAAAGACAAGGCACCGTATAATTGAGATGGGAATCACTCCGGGAACGGAAATAACCATGATAAAAACAGCACCGATGGGCGATCCTGTTGAGATCGCTCTTCGGGGCTATTCTTTGTCTATTCGCAAAGCGGATGCTGAGCATATTCTGCTCATGGCTGATGACGAAGAAAATACGCTCAGGGAAAATATAAAGCGTGCATCAAGTGATATTCAGCACAAAAGCCGTGTGAAACTTGAAAAAGGCGAGAAGAAGGCTGACAGCGATGAGGCACAGCATTTTCGTGCGGCGATGCTCACTGAATTTATGATAGACAATGTGAGCCGTTGCGATAAAAAAGAAATGTGCTTCAAAAATGTTTTTCCCGACAGTCATGACAAGCCTGTAAGGCTTGCGCTTGTGGGCAATCCCAACTGCGGCAAAACAACGCTCTTTAACGCCATGACCGGCGCAAGGGAATATGTCGGAAACTGGCCGGGCGTAACAGTCGAAAAAAAAGAAGGCAAGATAAGGAATGAACTTGGCAGAAAGGGCAGAAAGGGCAGTGTGTGTACACACGGCCATGAGATGACGCTCGTTGACTTGCCGGGAATATATTCACTTTCGCCGTATTCGACGGAGGAAATAATTGCACGCTCGTTCGTTGTTGACGAAAAGCCCGACGCAATAATAAACATAGTTGACGGAACCAATATAGAGCGTAATCTCTACCTAACAATACAGCTCATGGAGCTTGAAGTACCCATGATAATCGCACTTAACATGATGGATGAGGTAGAGAAAAACGGTGACAGCATAGACATCAAAAAACTGTCATTGCTTTTGGGAATACCCGTAATACCTATAAGCGCAAGAACGGGAATGGGTCTTGGCGAACTTGCACAAAGCATGAGGAAACTCGTGTTTGCGGCGCACACACAGCTCCATGAGGGTTTCAATATAGAGCCGGATGATGTTTATGATGATTTTACAAGGCTTGAGCACTATAAAATAGGCAATGTCATAGAGCCTTTTGCCAAAAAAGCAGGCTTGCCTTTGCACTGGGCAAAGATAAAGGTGCTTGAGGGTGATAAGCGTGTTATGGAGCGGCTCAGCCTTGATGAACAGGCAAAGAAAAAGGTCGATGAGATAATAAGAGAATATGCAGCCGCCGATCCGCTCATGGACAATGAGACAATGGTGGCAGACAGCCGTTACAGATACATAACAAATGTTTGTGCACAATCTGTCAGAAAAGCTGAAAAGAATGAAAAAAAGCGATGTCAGCGAAAAGATAGACAGAATATTGACGCATAAATGGCTTGCATTGCCCATATTTGTAGGAATAATGGCACTGATATTCACGCTTACTTTTGCAACTGTCGGTGCATGGCTTTCCGACATGGTGGGTGTGCTTTTGGACGAAACTGTAATACCTGCCGCCAGAAATGCGCTTGTTAACATGAATGCATATGAGTGGTTTACAAGTCTTGTTTGTGACGGCATAATTACGGGCGTGGGCGGCGTTTTGACGTTCCTGCCGCAAATAGCTATTCTGTTTTTCTGTTTATCATTGCTTGAGGACAGCGGATATATGAGCCGTATAGCTTTTATAATGGACAAGCCGATGCGAAAACTGGGCCTTTCGGGCAAGAGCTTTATTCCGCTTTTGATGGGTTTTGGTTGTTCCGTTCCTGCGGCTATGGGTGCAAGAACTGTCGAAAACGAACAGGATAAGCAGATGACCATAATGCTTGTGCCATTTATGAGCTGCAGTGCAAAATTGCCTGTTTACGGTCTGCTTGCAGGCGCATTCTTTGCAAAGGGCAGGGGGCTTGTGATAATCAGCTTGTATGTGTTCGGCGTATTAGCCGGCATATTGTCGGGGCTTTTGTTCAGAAAAACAGTGTTCAAAAACAATGATGCGGCTTTCATAATCGAGCTTCCACAGTACAGATTCCCGAGCATGAAGAACACGTTTCTGCATGTCTGGGAGCGTGTGAGCCACTTCCTGCATAAGGCAGGCACGATAATATTCGCAATGAGCGTGGTGCTGTGGTTCTTGCAGAACTTCACATTCGCTTTAAGCATGACTGCCGAGAGTGAAAACAGTATTTTGGGCGTTGTTGGCTCGTTTATAGCGCCTGTATTTACTCCGCTCGGCTTTGGCGTTTGGCAGGCGGTGGTGGCACTTCTCACGGGCTTTGTCGCAAAGGAAGCGGTAGTTTCGGCACTCACCATGTTCTACGGTTTTTCCGCATCTGCGGCATCAAATGAAATAATGGCCGCACTTTCGGGCACTTTTACTCCTGTATCGGCATACAGCTTTTTGGTATTTGTACTTCTGTACACGCCTTGCATTGCTGCGGTAACAACCATAAGCCGTGAGCTCCACAGCAGGAAAAAAGCACTGCTGCTTGTAATCTATCAGATAGCTGTCGCATATATTGTGTCAATGCTGTTCTATACGGCTGGCACTTTGATTTTCGGAGGCTGATCTTTATGGGGTGGTTGTTCATTGCCATATCTGTGATTATTGCGGCATGGGCGGTTTATTCGCTTATCAAATACTTCAAAAATGCCCATAATTGCGGAGATTGCCGCAATTGCGGCAATCGCGGCGGATGTGACCGCAAGAAAAAATAAAAAAGCCTTGTCTGTAAAAGTAAAAATATGGCCTTTTTGCAAAAAAATACGCAATATTAAAAATAAGTGATGATTATTGCAATAAGTTGTGCTATAATCAAAACAGATAAAACATAGCGTTGCACCGCAATGCTGAAAGGAGTCTGTAATATGCGTATTTTCGTAAACGGAAAAAACATTCAAATATCGAACTATTTGTTCGAACTGGCAGAGAAAAAGGTCAGAAAGCTGGACAAGTTTTTCCCTGAGGATGCTGAAGCGTTCATAGCGTTGGCAGTTGAGCACAATCGTCACATTGCCGAAATTACGATACGCTACAACGGCGGTTTCGTCAGGGGCGAGGAAGCAACAGGCGATATGTATGCGTCGATAGACAATGTTCTCGACAAGCTCGAAAAGCAAATCGTAAGACATCGCACAAAACTTGAAAAGAATCTGCGTGCAGGTGCTTTCAATGCAATAGATACTTCGGAATATGAAGAAGATGACGAAGAAGATGCAAAGATAGTTCGTGTCAAGCGCTTCGACATAAAGCCCATGACAGTCGATGAAGCAATGCTTCAGCTTGAAATGCTCGGTCATTCGTTCTATGTGTTCACAAACGGCGACACAGGCGCAGTGAATGTTATCTACAAGAGAAAAGACGGCAACTTCGGCCTTATCGAACCCGAGTGATAACTAAATAAAAAATATTAAGGTGCGGTTAAAACCGTACCTTTTTTGTTAAAAAACAATAAGAAATATTGACGACTTATAAAGTGCGGTCTATTATCAAAAAATAACAAAAAACTGTAGGAGGCAAAAACATGAATTCGAAAAGATGCACAGCAATTATACTTTCAATAGTGTTTGTTTTAAGCCTTGCACTGCCCTGTTTTACAATGGCAGAAGGCGAATTTGCGGGCGGTGACGGAAGCAAAGAAAATCCGTACCTCGTATCCACCAAGGAGCAGCTTGATAATATAAGAAATCATTTGAATTCGTCGTTCAAGCTGACAAATGACATTGTGTTTGAAGAAGCTGACTTTGCACAGGGCGGCGCTTTCTATAACAACGGTCAAGGCTTTTTGCCGATAGGCGATGAAGAAAATCCTTTTTGCGGACTTATTCTGGGCGAGAACTTTGCGATAAAAGGGCTTAAACAGCATATAACGGGTGAGTATGCAGGCTTTATCGGAGTTGGTGAAAACTGTGAGATCAGGTATATTACCTTGGAAAATGCGGTCATAACCGTTGATTCCTCGGAAGCGGTTTGCGTGGGCGGCATAATTGCCTATGCAAAAACGAGCTTCAAAGGACAAGGCCTGGGTTTACTCAACAGCACTGTGACTATCGATTGTGACAACAGCTTGTGCTTCGGTGCGGTTGGCGGTGTTGTGGAGAATGGCTTGTTTAAGCGCGGCGGCGGTTCGACAGGCTGTAAGGTGACTATCAACTCACAAGCGATCTCAGATGATGCCAAAACCATATCAATAGGCGGCGTATTCGGCGTGTTTGAGGGTACGGTGTTGGAAAAAACGGTCAACGATTCACCGCTTAATGTAAATATAAATTCGGGCAGCGGCGGTGCAAATATTTCTGTCGGCGGCATTGCGGGATATACAAATGCAGATTTTGAAGATGTTTCGTCGATGTGCAATATAATCGTTAATGTTAACGCAAGCTCAAACGGTGATGTAACTGTGCTGACAGGCGGCGGAGCAGGCGGTGCGACCGGTGATGCAGGCGAATATCGTACAATGACCGGAATCTATATCAGAAATCCGATAGAAGTAAATGTAAACAGCTCGGGCGATGCAAATGTCGCTTCATATGCAGGCGGCATTGCGGGTATGCTTCAAAACTACATGATCGAGAATACCGAGAGCGGTTGGAGCGAAAAGAAGAACGTCATAAACGCGGAAAATGCGGTGTCGGCTCAGACTGTAGCCGCTTCGGGCGGATTTGTCGGTTATGCACAAAACGGTAAGTTCAGCAATCTGGAAAATGCCGGAAGTGTATATGCCGAGGCTCACGGTGCAAATTCAATGGCGCTTGCGGGCGGTATCGCGGCAATCGCCGAAAACAGCGAGATAATGCATTCCAAAAACATTGCTTTTGTTGATTCCGCAGCGGACGGAATTGCCGTAACAGGAGGCATTGCGGCGCAGGAAATGACAGGCAAGGGCATAGAATGTTGTTACAATACAGCGGAAATAAGCGCGCAGTCATTTGCGAATGTGGCTTGCGCAGGCGGTATAGCCGGCGTTGCCGAGAATATTAAAAACAGCTACAATACAGGCAGTGTAATCGGTGCATCCGATTATCTTGAGGTAGGCGGCATAGCGGGAGAGATTCAAAACGGAACAATAGACGCTTGCTACAGCTACGGAACGCTTTACTATGTCGGCAACAGCGACGATGTGACAGGGTATATGGGCAATATTGCCGCTCTGCTCATGGGCACGAGCAAAGTTACAAATTGCTACTATTTTGGCTTGGCAGACGAGGGGATAGGCGGATACGAAGAAACAGCTTCTTTTGAAGTCAAGGCTTGCACAGCGGAAGAAATGAAAAAGCAGTCAACATTTGTAGGCTTTGACTTTGAAAACATTTGGGAAATGGGAAACGACGCTCCCCAACTGAGACGAAAGAGTGAACCTGTGATAACACCTACTCCCACAGCAACACCGATACCCACACCTACACCGTCATACATAATCGGTGATGTCAATGGTGACGGCAAGGTGAATTCAAGGGATGTCGCAAAGTTACAAAAGCATTTGCTCGGAACAGAATTGCTCGAAGGCGAAGCGTTTAACAGAGCAAATGTAAGGAGTGATGATTACATCAACTCACGCGATGTTGCGGCATTGCAGAAGATAATCATGAATGTATAAAGAAAAGGACAAAAATAAGGGCTGAAACTCAGCCCTTTTTATTTGCGCAAAAAAGTAAATCCTTGTTATGGCGATAAAAGTCTGTTATTATAAGAACAAGTATAAATTGTGAAGAAACGGAGAAAAAACATGGACGACAAGAATCAATTCAAGCCGTACATTCCGGCAAGCAAAATAACGCCGGAGTTTACCGCAACTTCCATCATTATGGGCATCATACTGGCCGTTGTGTTCGGTGCAGCCAACGCATATCTGGGTCTGCGTGTAGGCATGACGGTCTCAGCTTCCATTCCCGCGGCGGTTATAGCCATGGGTGTTATCCGCATGGTGATGCGCAAGAACTCCATACTTGAAAGTAATATGGTGCAGACAACAGGCTCTGCGGGCGAATCGGTCGCCGCAGGTGCTATATTTACTTTGCCTGCATTATTCCTCTGGGCAGCTGAAGGACGCATGGCCAAGCCCGGCATACTTGAGATCACGCTCATTGCTCTCATAGGCGGTCTGCTTGGTGTGTTTTTCATGGTTCCATTGCGTAATGCACTCATAGTCAAGGAACATAATATTTTGCCCTATCCCGAGGGTACTGCTGGTGCTGAAGTTCTGCTTGCAGGCGAAGAGGGCGGAGCAAATGCTTCGACTGTTTTTGCAGGAATGGGCTTTGCGGCGGCTTTCAAGTTCATAATAGACGGCCTTAAAGCAGTTCCCGGCGAGGTTGCATTGCGAGTGAAGGGTTTTGCCGGCGAGATAGGCACACAGATATATCCTGCAGTAATGAGCGTCGGTTACAGATGCGGCCCAAAGTTTTCGGCATATATGTTCTCGGGCAGTATTTTGAGCTGGCTCGTATTGATACCGCTTATCGTTCTTTTCGGTGAACAGATAGTTCTCTATCCGGGTACTGAGTCTATAGGTCAGATGTTCGCAGAAGGCGGAGCGAGTGCTATATGGGGCTCATATATCCGCTATATCGGAGCAGGCGCACTGGCGGCAGGCGGCATAATCAGCCTTATAAAATCACTTCCGCTTATAATCAACACATTTACGGGTGCAATGAAGAGCATGAAGGGCGCTTCAAAAGCAAGTGATCTGCGCACAGAGAAGGATTTGAGCATGAAAACGGTCTTGATATCAATACTCGTACTTACACTGCTCGTGTGGCTCGTTCCTGCAATTCCCGTAAGTCTTTTGGGTGCTGTAATAGTCGTTATATTCGGCTTCTTCTTTGCAACCGTTTCATCGAGAATGGTCGGTCTTGTCGGAAGCAGTAACAACCCTGTTTCGGGCATGGCCATAGCCACATTGCTCTTTGCAACTATAATTCTCAAGCTCACGGGTGACACAGGCGAACACGGTATGCGCGGTGCGATAGCTATCGGCTCAATAATCTGCATAGTTGCCGCAATTTCGGGTGACACATCGCAGGACCTTAAAACAGGTTATCTCCTTGGTGCAACTCCCAAGAAACAGCAGATAGGCGAGATAATCGGCGTTGTTGCTTCTGCACTTGCAATTGGCGGAACTCTCTATCTTTTGGATGCCGCATGGGGCTTTGGCACAGATCAGCTTGCCGCTCCTCAGGCAACTCTCATGAAGATGATAATCGAAGGCGTTATGGAAAACAATCTGCCCTGGGCGCTTGTTTTCACCGGCGTATTCATTGCTGTTGCCGTTGAACTTGTCGGTATTCCCGTATTGCCTTTTGCGATCGGCGTATATCTGCCCATACATCTCAATGCATGCATTATGGTGGGCGGCATAGTTCGTTTGGTGCTTGATAAAATCAAGAAGGAAGAAAATGAGAAGAAGCGCATCGTCAACGACGGTATTCTTTTCTGCTCGGGCATGATAGCGGGCGAGGGTCTTGTCGGCATAATACTTGCTCTGCTTGCCGTTGGCGGAATTGACAAGGTTCTCGATATTTCGGGTATGCTTAACCTTGCAACTCCCATTGCTGAAATAGCAAGCCTGGTTGTATTTGCGCTTATCATAGTATCCCTCCTCAAGTTCTCACTTTGGAAAAAGGCAAACAAAAAGTAATCGGCCATGAGAAAGAAAAAAGAACAGCTTTCATCTGAAAATTATCTGCTAAGGAAACCTATTCGAGCAAAAGGCCTTGTCTGGAATAAGGATGAGAACGGTATTGTCACATTTGAGATAGAAAATACAGGCTTTATGAACCGCATTGCTCAGAAATTGTTCAAAAAGCCCAAAATAAGCTATGTTCATCTTGACAAAACAGGCAGCTTTGTTTGGCCGCTTCTTGACGGAGAGAAAGACATTGCCGCTATTGGCGTGTTGGTCGAAGAGGAATTTAAGGATGAAGCACAGCCACTCTATGAAAGACTTGCAAAGTATTTTGAAATACTTGACAGCTATCATTTCATCGAGTGGGCAAATAAAGAATAACAAGGGAAGCCTGCAAAAAATGCAGGCTTTTTTTGATGAGAAAATTGGTGAAACGAGTGTTGCAAAAACAATGTAACGGTGTATAATAATATAATAAACACAAAAGGGGAGCTCGCGTAAGCGGGCTGAGAGTAAGCTGTTTTGCTTAGACCCATAACCTGATTTGGATAATGCCAACGTAGGGATATACAGCGTTCAATAAAAGCGGATATATCGCGTTGCGGCATATCCGCTTTTTCTATTCATAAAACGGAGGAATGAAAAAATGAACGCTTACACAACGCAGATGGATGCCGCAAAAAAAGGCATCGTCACACCGCAGATGAAAGTTGTTGCTCAAAAGGAGTATATGAGCTGTGAAAA
>JAFSFN010000164.1 GCA_017435185.1 Clostridia bacterium
AAGAGGCATAGTTGATAACGCAGTAGGAGAAGGTCTTTCAACATATCTTGAAGAACATCCGCAAATAGCAAAGCAGGTCATTGAAAAATGTATAACTGCATCAAGAGCAAGAGATGCCGCAAGAAAAGCAAGAGATCTTACAAGAAGAAAAACGGCGCTTGATTCAACATCGCTTCCCGGTAAACTTGCTGATTGCAGTGAAAAAGACCCTTCAAAGGGTGAAATATTTATAGTAGAGGGTGACAGTGCAGGCGGAAGTGCAAAACAGGGAAGAAATCCTGCTTTTCAAGCGATATTGCCGCTTCGAGGCAAAATATTGAATGTTGAAAAAACACGCCTTGACAAAATGCTTGCCAACAATGAAATTAAGGCAATGATAACCGCATTCGGAGCGGGTATGGGTTCAGATTTTGATGAATCAAAGCTGCGTTATCACAAAATAGTTTGTATGACAGATGCTGATGTTGACGGAAGTCATATAAGAATACTCATGCTTACATTCTTCTATCGTTATATGAGACCTCTTATAGAGAACGGCTATGTTTATATAGCACAACCACCTCTTTATAAGATATCAAGAAATAAAAATGTGTGGTACGCTTATTCTGATGAAGAACTAGAAAAAATATTGACGGAAATAGGCAGAGATCCGAAACCGACAATTAATCGTTACAAGGGCTTGGGTGAAATGAATCCCGAACAACTTTGGGAAACTACAATGGATCCTGAAAAGCGTATAATGCTTAAAGTTCATCTTGATGATGCAATAAGAGCAGACGAAATATTTACGATACTTATGGGCGATAAGGTTGAACCAAGACGCGAATTTATAGAACAGAACAGCAAGCTCGTAGTTGATCTTGATGTTTAAGGTGGAAAAATAATATGAGTGAAATTATAGAAACAACTGAAAACCCCAGAATACAAATGCTCGATATAGAGCAGGAAATGAAAAAGAGCTTTATTGCATATGCAATGTCGGTCATTATAAATCGTGCACTTCCCGATGTTCGTGACGGTTTGAAACCTGTTCATAGGCGAATACTTTATTCAATGGGAGAGCAGGGATTTACTCCTGATAAGCCTTTTCATAAATCGGCTCGTATAGTCGGTGATGTTCTCGGTAAATATCATCCCCATGGCGATTCCTCGGTTTATGATGCAATGGTGCGTCTTGCTCAGAACTTCAATACAAGATATACACTTATTGAAGGTCAGGGCAATTTCGGAAGCGTAGACGGTGATAGTGCCGCTGCAATGCGTTATACGGAAGCCAGACTTTCAAAGCTTTCAAATGAAATGCTTTCAGATATCGACAAAAATACTGTCGATTTCATGCCAAACTTCGATGAAACGCTGATGCAGCCCACAGTTCTTCCCTCCCGTTATCCCAACCTTTTAGTAAACGGTTCGGGCGGTATAGCTGTTGGTATGGCAACAAACATTCCTCCTCATAATCTTGGTGAGACGATAGATGCATATACTGCGCTTATAGACAATCCGGATATAGGCGTTGAAGAACTTATGACATATCTTCCCGGTCCCGACTTCCCCACCGGAGGCATGATAATGGGTACTGCCGGAATAAGACAGGCTTACAGAACAGGCAGAGGTAAAATTGTTGTAAGAGCGAAAGCGGAAGTAGAGCAGATAAACGCTAATAAGGCAAGAATAGTTATAACAGAGATACCTTATCAGGTAAATAAAGCAAGACTTGTTGAGAAAATAGCTGAACTTGTTCATGAAAAGCGTGTTGAGGGTATAAGTGATCTTCGTGACGAGAGTGATCGTAACGGTATGAAGATAGTTATAGAGCTCAAGCGTGATGTTAATGGTGCTGTTGTTTTGAATCAACTCTATAAGCATACCCAAATGCAGGATACATTCGGCGTCATAATGCTTGCTCTTGTTGATGGTGAGCCAAAGGTATTGAACATAAAGGAAATGCTCTATCACTACCTTGAATTCCAAAAACAGGTAGTAACAAGAAGAACGATGTATGACCTTGAGCGCGCCAAAGAGCGTCTCCACATATTGGAAGGTCTCATAATAGCACTTGATAATATTGATGAAGTTATTCACATAATAAGGTCTTCGGCAAGTGATGCAGAGGCAAAGCGCCGTTTAACAGAGCGTTTCGGTCTTTCGGATAAGCAGACACAGGCAATACTCGACATGAGACTGCGCCGCTTGACAGGACTTGAAAGAGATAAGATAGAAGCAGAACATGCACAGCTTGTTGAAACTGTTGCATACTATGAGAGCATATTGGCAGACGAAAAGAAACTCCTTGGCATAATAAAGGATGAAATACTCGAAATAAAGCGCCGTTATGCTGATGAGAGAAGAACCGAAATAACACAGACTCTCGATGATATAGACCTTGACGACATAATCCAGGAAGAAGAAATGGTCGTTACACTTACACAGCTTGGCTATGTAAAGAGAATTGCTCTTGATACATACAGAGCACAGCATAGAGGCGGCAGAGGCATCATGGGTCAAACAACGAGGGATGAGGACTTTGTAAAGCATCTCTTTGTAACTTCTACACATTCGCGCATGATGTTCTTTACAAATCAGGGCAGAGCATTTGACATAAAGTGCTATGCAATACCTGAATCTAACAGAACGGCAAAGGGGACTGCGATAGTTAACCTTCTCCAGCTTCGCGGTGATGAAAAGGTAACGACAATGTTCCCCATAGTAAGAACTGCTGATGGCGAAGAAAACGAAAACAAATACATCGTGCTTGCAACAAAGTATGGCGTTATTAAGAAAACTCCTCTTTCAGACTTCGACAATATCCGCAAGGGCGGCATAATTGCACAGAGTCTCCGTGATGGTGATGAACTCATAGGCGTTATGCTTTCAAACGGAAATGATGAATTTATAGTTGGTACAAGAAAGGGCAAGTGCATACGCTTCCATGAAGATGATGTGCGTCCGATGGGCAGAACAGCAACAGGCGTTAGAAGCATATTGCTTGATGAAGATGATGAAGTAGTAGATACTGTTAAGGTTGTAAGCGGTGCAACTGTACTTTCGATAACGGAAAGAGGTATGGGTAAGCGCACCGATGA
>JAFSFN010000165.1 GCA_017435185.1 Clostridia bacterium
AAAACGCTTTGTGTTAAGCGCAACTCTGTCAGAGAAGCGCACACCCAATGCAAGCAGAAGGTCACAGTTCTCGACTGCCATATTTGCAACAACACTTCCATGCATACCGACCATGCCTAACTTGAGCCTTTCATTATCCTCAATCTGACCTGTGCTCATAAGCGTATTGCAAGCAGGTATATCGCATTTTTGCATGAGATGATACAGCTCTTCCTGCGCATTTGCCGCCACGATTCCGCCGCCGAAATATATAAGCGGACGCTGTGCCTCAGCTATCATCTGTGCGATTTCTTCTACCTCGGTTTCCTCGGGCTCGGGCAACATTCTCAATCCATATGGGCTCTCATGTTCAAACTCGCATATAGCCGCACTGATATCCTTGGGAATATCTATCAAAACAGGGCCTTTTCTTCCAGAGTTTGCGATACGGAAAGCATTTCTCACGGCGTCAGCCAGTTCATTAACATCACGCACCATAACATTATGCTTTGTTATCGGAAGCGTTATGCCCGTGATATATACTTCCTGAAAGCTGTCACGACCTATAAGTTCCTGAGATACATTTCCTGTTATGCATACCATGGGCACGCTGTCCATATATGCATTGGCAATGCCTGTGACAAGGTTTGTTGCACCCGGTCCGCTCGTTGCTATAACAACACCGGTCTTGCCTGTAACTCTCGCATAGCCATCTGCTGCATGAGCGGCACCCTGTTCATGTGCCGTAAGGACATGCTTGATCTTATCTTTATAGTCATAGAGCGCATCATAAATATTCAGCACCGCACCTCCGGGATAACCGAATATGACATCAACGCCCTGTTCGACCAATGTTTCCATCAATATTTGCGAACCGTTAAGCTTCATTTTATAATCGACCTCCGTTAAAAACAAAGCCTTTGTCCCGGCTAGGAGACAAAGGCTGATTACACTTTGTTACATCACTCTTATGTTTGAACTTTCAGATGCCCAGCATTGCATTTATAACATACAATATACTAATTTTTTCTCAAGTTGTCAACAATAGAGGGATTACTGCTTTCTTCTTATTTCCCCGTAAGTGTTGCCACAATAACGGCCTTTATGGTATGCATTCTGTTCTCTGCTTCATCAAAAACGACGCTGTGGCGCGAACGGAATACTTCGTCCGTTACTTCAAGCTCTTTAAGCCCATACTCTTCGTATATCCTTCTGCCGACCTCTGTCTCAAGATCATGGAACGACGGCAGGCAATGCAGGAACAAGACATTTTCATTTTCCGTTGCCTTGATCATATCCATTGTTACTCTGTACGGCTCAAGCATCTTTATGCGCTGTTCATACTGATCTTCTTCGCCCATGGATACCCATACATCTGTATAAATTACATCTGCGCCTTTAACATCGGCTATATTCTCGGTCAAAGTAATACTTGCACCTGTTTCTTTTGCAAGTTCACGCATTTCTTCAACAAGCGCTTCGTTTGGAAAAAGTTCTTTGGGCGCAACAGCCACAAAATCCATACCCATTTTTGCCGCGCCTATCATAAGCGAGTTGCCCATATTATTTCTTGCGTCACCGACATAGACAAACTTCACTTCATTAAGCGGCTTGTCACAATGTTCCATAATAGTGAGCATATCAGCAAGTATTTGTGTGGGATGATATTCGTCCGTCAAGCCATTCCAAACAGGAATACCCGAAAACTTTGCCAAATCCTCCACAAGTTTCTGTGAAAAGCCACGGTATTCTATGCCGTCATAAAACCTGCCCAAAACCTTTGCAGTATCTTCAAGAGACTCTTTGCTCGACATTTGACTGTTTGTAAGAAAAGTGGAATGACCACCCTCGTCCGCACAAGCGACCTCAAAAGAACAACGAGTACGAGTTGATGTTTTATCAAATATAAGAACGATATTCTTTCCGTCAAGGAGCTTATCCCGAATTCCGCTCTTCTTCTTTGCTTTTAATTCTTTAGCAAGCATAAGAAGATGCATTATCTCCTCGGGAGTATAATCCTTTAATGTCAAAAATGATCTTCCTTTAAGACAAACTGCCATAGCTTTTTCACCTCTGTTAACAAATGACTATTTATTATAACCTAAAACAACACATCTCGCAAGCATAAATATGCAAGCGAGATGTATAAACCAGAAAGTTTATTATTTTTTATGTCTGTTCGAGGTTTATTCAGTGATTAAAAATGCACACAATTTTTCCCAGTCACTCTCATCGCTCACTTTTATTTCAACACCGCTCATGTTTTCATCTTCAAACATTTGAGTAAGCGCAATATACTGGCAAAGCGTTGATTTCATATTCAGCCTGTCGCCTTCTTTTGTAAGCAGTTCAACACTGCCGTTGCATTTAGCCACAGCTTCAAAAAATTTGCGGGGTTCGATAATATTCTTTATCTGCATATATTGCTACCTCCAATGCGTACTGTACGAGCAATTATCGACTTGAAAGCAAGTTCTGCATTACAAAAAAACATTCTTCTTGTGAAACGCTCAAGCAAAAACTTAAATTGTTTTGTCATTTTACCTTTTGGTACTGTTTATGTCAACAAATAATGTCGTTTTCTCTAAACTGGAGCGAATATAATGATTTATATGTACCTTCGGCAGCCATAAGTTCTTCATGTGTACCACGCTCTGTTATTCTACCATCGAGTACTACAGCAATCTCATCTGCATTGCGAATTGTGGACAGCCTGTGCGCTACCACGAGCGTAGTGCGGCCTTTGCACAGTTCGTCCAACGCCTGCTGAATAAGAACTTCAGTAGTGTTGTCAAGTGCGCTTGTCGCTTCATCGAGTATCAAGATTGCAGGATCTTTCAAAAACACTCGTGCAATACTCAGACGCTGTTTTTGACCGCCCGACAGCTTCACGCCTCTCTCGCCTATTTCGGTATCATACCCTTTCTCCAGCGTCATTATATAGTCATGAATATTAGCCCTGCGCACCGCTTCAACCATTTCCTCCTCGGTAGCATCTGTGCGGCCATAGAGTATATTCTCTCGGATAGTACCGGCAAAAAGAAAAACATCCTGCTGAACGATACCAATATTTTTTCTGACAGATTCAAGCGTCAGCTCTCGAATATCGGTTCCATCTATTGTAATAACTCCGTTTCCTTCATCAAGCCTGTAGAAATTGGGCAGCAGATGGCAAAGCGTAGTCTTACCTCCACCAGAAGGACCGACCAGCGCAAGTTTTCTTCCTTTTTCAAGACGCAAATCAACATTACGGATCACTTCTTTTGTCGGCTCGTATGCATATGTGACATTTTTGAATTCAATAACGCCCTGAACATCTTTGAGCTCTTTTGCATCTGTTTTGTCTTTTTCGGGCGCTTCGTCCATTATCTCAACAAAGCGTTTGAATCCGCTGACACCGTTTTGGAACTGTTCCATAAAACTTATAAGTGTATTGATAGGACTTATAAACAGGTTCACCGAAACTATGAATGTAGAATAATCACCGAAAGATATCCTGCCTGCATACAAAAACAAGCCGCCTGCTATCAAAATAAAAACATTGAATATATCAGTTACAAACGAAGTGGAAGCATGAAATTGTGCCATGGCACGGTAGGCATGATGCGAAGCACTTACAAACTCCTCGTCACCTTTTTTGAACTTCTCGATTTCCCGTTCAGCATTTGTGTATGCCTTTGTCACACGAATACCGGTCACACTGCTTTCAACAGCAGCATTTATCGTCGCATTGCTCTTGCGTCGTTCATCAAATGCTCGTTTCATTGACTTCCTAAAATGCATGGTAACCACCACCAGTATAGGTACGCAGGCAAAAATTATGAGAGTTAAAATATGGTCTATAGTAAACAAATACACAAACGATAAAACTATCATTGCCGTACTTATCAGCAAATTCTCGGGACCGTGATGTGCAAGCTCGCACACCTCAAACAAATCACTGGTAATACGCGTCATTATTCTGCCTGTCTCATGATTATCATAAAAGCTGAAAGGCAGTTTTTCCAAATGAGCAAAAAGGTCCTGCCTCATCTTTGATTGCATATGCACACCTATCAAATGACCGTAATACTGTACAAAATAGCGCAGAAGCATCCGTGCAATATACAAAGCCAAAACTATAAGTCCTGCAATCACTATAGTGGAATACATTTTCTGAGGAATATATTCGTTGAGCATTTTATTTGTAACAACAGGATATACCATGCCGATAACAGATATAAAAAACGCCGCCAGCATATCCAGCGCCAGCATTTTCTTATGCGGCTTATAATAATAAATAAATCGTTTGAACATAAACTGTTTCTTCTCTCTTCTCTCACTTGCTTTTCTTCTTTTTAGATAACACCTTAATTATAGCAAGTTACACAACTATATGCAAAAACAGCAACAGGATATCTTCCTGCTACTGTTGATTTTAGATTTTTGAGCCACAATATTCGATTTTATTTTGTGCTTATTTTTGTATATAATAAGTCAGAAAATCTTTCAATTTGTCCATTGCATCTTCAAGCACTTCTATTCTGGGCAAATAAACTACTCGGAAATGGTCGGGCTTGTGCCAATTAAATCCTCTACCGTTGATGAGCAATATTTTTTTGTCTCGAAGAAGATCCAGCGCAAACTTCTCATCATCAACGATATTAAACTTGTTCACATCGATTTTAGGGAATATATAAAACGCCGCTTTGGGCTTAACTGCCGTAATGCCCGGTATGTCATTCAGTGCCTTGTAAATGTATTCTCTCTGTTCATAAAAGCGTCCTCCGGGGACAAGATATCCTCTCACGCTTTGGTGGCCGCCCAAAGCCGTCTGCACTATAGATTGAGCCGGAACATTGGAGCACAAACGCATATTGGCGAGCATATTGAGACCCTGTATATAGTCCCTCGCTATTTGTTTGTTGCCGCTTAAAATCATCCAGCCTATTCTATATCCCGCTATCATGTGTGATTTTGACAGACCACTGTATGTAACGCAGAACAAATCGGGTGCTAATGATGCTATTGAAACATGTTCTTCATCATCCATCACCAAACGGTCGTATATTTCGTCGGAGAATATCATCAACTGATTTTCTCTTGCAACATTTACGATATCTTCCAAAACCGCTTTCGGATACAAAGCGCCCGTCGGGTTGTTCGGATTTATAATAACTATGGCTTTGGTTCTTGAATTAACCTTTTTCTTGATATCATCAATATCGGGATACCAGTCGGATTCTTCGTCACAAA
>JAFSFN010000166.1 GCA_017435185.1 Clostridia bacterium
ATGAGGCCTGCAAGTATGAGCAGAAGTCCCAGCGTGTCGCAAAGTGCGGATGCGTGCATTCTGTTTAGCACATATTTGAACTTAAATATGCCTATTACTGCGCTGAGAATAACAAACATTCCCAGTCCAATGAGAATAAGACCGATTATATCCCTTACCATATTTCCACCTCAATCAGTGTCTCTTTGCGTTTTTGTGCGCAAGAGAGGCTTCTCTCTCTTTTTTCTCTTGAGCGCGTCTGCGCACTATAACAAGTCGTGTAAGAACAACAACGGCTATGAAGCTCAACAGGGCATAAACTATTGCTATATCGACAAGGAAGTCCTGCTTAAAATATACCGAAAGTATGCACATTATGATTATAGTGAGTGTGCCGATTATGTTTACGGCAACTATTCTGTCCGTAAATCGAGGGCCTTTTACTGCGCGAATCATGCAGAGTATTATAAAAATACCGAGAACGGCACAGCAGGCGATGAGTATCGCTGATATTATGTTATCTTGCACTGTATTTATCCTCCATGCCTTTCAAAATATGAATAAACTCACATTCCTCTATGCCGTCAATGAACGATTTGTCAAGCGCATGAACACGAAGGTATTCTTCTGTGAGCTCTACCGTTATTGTTCCGGGCGTTAGCGTAATGGAGTTTGAAAGAAGCACTCTTTTGTTTTCGCTTTTGATATTTGGAGAAAAATAGAAAAGCTGAGGTTGCAGTTCTTTTGCGTTTCCCCAGATTATGCCGATGACTTTAACACAGCATACTACTATCTCTTTTATCAGCACAAAAAAATAGCGAAGGTATCGGAATATAGCCAAAAGTCTGGCAGCAGCTTTTTTTGATTTAAAGCCGACAAGTTTCGATACAAGGATATCAAGCGCGAGCGATATCACAAGGCCGATAATTGCAATTTCAAGCGTGATACGGCCCGAGAAAATGAGCCAAAGCACAAAAAACGCAATACACATATATATTTCCTCCCAAATTGACCACATGATAGCACAATCTTCCTATCTTTACAATACACAAAAAAGATTTCGAAGAGATATGCATAAAAAAGGCGCATCTGTGCAGATGCGCCTTTTGATTCTTAAAAGTTATGCCTTTACGCAAACAACGGTTACGTCTTTGTGGAGCTGGAGAATGGAAGCGGGAACTTCGGGAGTTACAGGACCGAAGAATGCTTTTTCAATGATTTCAGCCTTTTCTGCACCGCCGATGAGAAGTATGCGCTTTGCGCTCATGATGTTGCGCATGCCCATTGTGATAGCGTGTGTAGGAACCTTGCTGACATCATTGTCGAAGAAACGAGCGTTTGCTTCGAGTGTGGACTGTGTAAGCTCAACAACATGAGTACCCATTGTGAAAGCACTGTCGGGCTCGTTGAAGCCGATGTGGCCGTTGTAGCCGATGCCGAGGAGCTGGAGGTCAACGCCGAGGCTGTCTATCAAAGCGTCATAATCTTTTGCAGCCTTTTCGCTGTCAGCAGCCAAACCGTCGGGAACATTTGTGTTTGCCTTGTCTATATCAACATGATCGAACAAGTTGGTGTTCATGAAGCAACGATAGCTTTCGGGGTGAGTTACAGGCAGATTGCAGTATTCATCAAGGTTGACCGAGCGGACATTTTTGAAGGAGATATGACCTTCTTTGCACCACTTGATGAGGTTTGCGTATGTGCCGACGGGTGTGCCGCCTGTTGCCAGACCGAGAACGCAGTCATTCTTCAATGTTACCTGTGCTGCGATGATTGAAGCAGCTTTGAGAGCCATTTCTTCGTTGTTTTTTACATAGATGATGTTCATTGCCTTTATTCTCCTAATTGTTATTTCTCTATCGGATATTGTAATACTACCTTTAGAGTTTTGCAAGTTCTCCAAGTGTAATTTCGGGATTCTTGATCATTGCATTGAGTGCTTTGACTATATGCTCATGCAATTTGTCAACCGTATCGGGTTTTGTCGTAGCAAACTGATAGTCGTAGTTGAATACCAGATCACCGCTTGCATCAAGAGGCATTATGGTGAGGTACATCTTCATTGCAAACGAGCCGTTGGGATGGAGCGAAAAATGTATCGGCAAGCCTTCATGCTCGTTTATGAATACGGGGTTGTAGGTGAAGTTGACAACATCATAACCGTTCATGGGCGGGACTGAGAATTTCTTTTCATATATATCTACTACTCTGGTTGTACTGAGGTTTGCGTGTGCCATTGTCCGCATAAGACTTATTGATGTTTCGGACAGTGACTCTTTGAACTTTGTAGTATTTGGAAGATTTACACGAACTTTTGCGCCGTTTACTCGAACGCCGAATGCGCGCTTTTCAAGAAGCGTTCCTCTGCGTGCTATATTTGTCTGAAGAACTATGTCTTCACGATAGTTGTTTACCTTTGAAATATAACTTCTCAGTGCAAGATAGAAAACGGAAAGGGGAGAGACACTGTTTTCAAGTGCAAGCGCATTTGCTTTGTCAACGATTTCCTTGGGCAGTCTGTACTGCTTTGCGCCTGCCTTAACTCTGCCGAGTTTTAATGTGGGACCGTATTTCTTGCCTTTAACCGGAGGTTCTCCGCAGATGTCGCAGTATGTGGGTTCGGTTGCGTAGAACTCATCTTCCCAGAATTTACAGTCCGCCTTGAATTTTTCGGAATCAATGTAGTTGAGGTCGTTTTCAAGACAGCCTATGGGGTCACACTTGTTTTCGGGTATAGGTTTTCCGTCACGCAGACATTCATACATTGTAAGTATTTCGTTTGCCTGCATGATAAGGGAATAGGCGTCAAATATAATGTGATTTACGCAGAAATAAAGACCGTACAAGCCGTCGGGTTTTTTGATAAGTCGTATTGAATAAAGCTGTGTGTCCATGGAATGATTCGGGAAGGGTGTGGATGAGAATTTAAGAATATCCTCATTGAGCTTTTCTTCCGTGGAATCGGAATAATCCATAACTATTATCTGTTCGGGGGCTTTGTTTGAGAAATACTGCATTACTTCCTTGCCGACTTTGCGGCAGCGAATTGATGCCGATTTGTTGCGGAGTATTGCAAGATATGTTGCCTGAAGCAATAAATTCGGGTCGATTTCCGATTCAAAATGCATGGTTGCGCATATGTTTACGATTTCTTCATGACCGAAAGACCATTTCAAATTGAGGAACATGGTTGCCTGGGATTCGGTAAGAGGATAAAATGTTATTCCTTTTTCGGTAATTGTATTCATTTTGATTACTTCCTTTGTAGTTGCTTTTTAGTCTGCAAGATGAGAATGATTATCTTGGTTTGAGCAGATTATGAAGTATATTACGCGCCTCATCATTACATGAGTGGATATACCTGCGTACAATGCTCTTATTATGCAGAACCAAGTCATGCCAAAGTCGATGCTTTCGCTGTGTATTCCAAACAAATCAAATTCAACTATTCCCAAAGGTGCAAACGCAAAGAGAATTGTTCCTGCAAGCGCAAAACGCAGTGAAGCGAGCACCATATTTTTCGGATAAGAAGAATATATGGGATGTTCGGCCTTTGAAAGAGGCATAGAAGGTGCTGTGCCCTTTTTAAGATCTCCTTTTATAGAGGGGAAAGCTGTAAGCGCGCAGATGAGTGTGGTTAAAAATACACCGAGGGGCAGATCCTGAACCAATGCCGCAAGTGTTGTGGCGGAAGGTTTGAGCAGGAACATATAAATTAAGAATACCAATGCTGTCGTAGCAACGGAGTAAGTAGTGAGTGCTTTGTTGCCCACATATTTTTTAGGCTTTATATAGACGGTTTGCTGCATATCTTTTTTAGTCCACTTTTTTTCCATGGTTATTCACCGCTTTCTGTATTTATAGTTGGTTAAGTTCTGATATCGGAATATTTATGTTTTCTGCTATGGCGTTGAAGACTTTTACCATGTGGTCGAAAACAGCCTTGGGAACTTCGGGACGTGTGACTTTGACGGGGTAGTCGAAGTTGAAGTTCAAATCGCCGGAATCGTCAAGCGCCATGACCGTCAGATACAGCGGCATATTGCTCGAACCGTTGGAATGTGTGGTGAGATGAACAGGCAATGTCTGATTTGATGCGACAAAATACGGCTGATATGTGAGATACATGGAATTATAACCGAATCCTGCGGGTGAAGAGAACTTTTCACGGAATATTGCCGAAATATCAAATGTGGGCAGATTGGCGTGGGAATAATATTTTTTCTGCAATGCGTTTATTTCCAAAAGTGCATCCTGAGCTGTTAACGAGTTTGAAAAGTTCATGCGGAAAAGAACGCTTTGAACCCTTGTTCCGCCGGCATTCTTTTCTGCCAATGTTGCTCTTCGTGCTATAGTGTTGGATATAGTTACATCATCGGCATTGCTGTTTACTTTTGAAAGATAACTTCTTGCGGCAAGCAGATAGAAACACTGGGGAGAAATTCTAAGGGATTTTGCCATGTCGTTTACTTTATTGACTATTTCTGCCTTAAGTGTATAGTTTTGATGATTTCCGGCTATTCTCAATATATCGGCGGTCTTGCCGTAGCGCTTGCCCTTGACGGGGGGAGTTACAGCATCACCGTTTACGCTTGTGAACAAAGGCTCGGTTGCAAATATTTCATTGCGCCAGAAATCCTTGTCTGCCTGATAAACAGGAGACTTGAAATATTCCCACTCTGTCTTATAAGACGGGAGAGGGTCTGATTTTGAAAGAGGGATCGGATGCCCGAGAAGCAACTTCTCGTAGATGTGCAATATTTCGGTTGCGTTCATCATAAGAGAATATGCGTCAAAAGCAAGATGGCTAACACAGAAATAAACAGCATAGAAACCGTTTGGTTTTTTTATGAGCCTGCATTTATAAAGTTGTACATCCAATGAGTTGTTGGGAAACTCGGCAGAACTCCATTTTGCAATATCGGCATCGAGTGCTTCCTGTGTGCTGTCGCTGTAGTCCATGACTATTACAGCTTCGGGCGGCTGGTCGGAGAAATATTGCTTGATGGTTTTATCTTCTTTGCGCATTCTTATCGAAGCGGAACGGTTTCGATGAAGACCCAGTGATATTGCTTGAAGCATGAGGTTAAGGTCTATTTCTGCATCAAAGTGGACCATTGCGCAAATGTTGGTGATGGATTTTTTAGTGGAGAATTTTTGACTGTAATACATCAAATTCTGTGATGAAGTCAAAGGGTACAGCGTTGGTTGTTTTGACATTAAAAATCGTCTCCTTAATATAATGTTGTGCAAAATGCCGGGGTAGCATTTTTGACGGCCTCCGGGAAGGAGCACCGCCTTTATATCATGCAGATGTGAACATCTGCAATGAGGACGAACATATTATAATATAGGAAAATCAAGGTGCAAATCACTTATGAAGCGTATTTTACACTAAAATAGCATTTTGTGCAACAACAAGGCAAAGACAATAAAAAAACAAAACACATGGAATAGTTCATTACTTGTTAACATTATCGGTATTGACTTTATTCTATCTTGCGTGTATCCTTTAGAAAGACCAGCATATTTAGTGCAGTTTATGTTGCACCGTAAAAAATAACCAAAAAAATTTTTGTGATGTCATAAAAACCTCTTGACAGATATGAGGTTCTGAGGCATAATATTTCAATGGTACGGTTTTTAGTGTGCCTTACAGCGTAATCTTTGATACTTTTGTATCTTGATTTATAAACAAGGGAGGAAAGAACGATGAAAAGAATGAAGCAGCTTATAGCACTGCTCACAGTGGTTTGCATGATGGCATCAATAGTAACATTGTATGCAAGTGCTGACCTTGACAGAGAACCCGGTGAGAGCAAGATTGTTATCGGTAATATTGATTCCGAAGCAACAGAAGTTATCCTCAATTTTGAGAATGGTTCTCTTACCTGCACCAAAGAAGAAGGCAACGACGCTTGGTGGTATTCTTGGGCACAGAGATGGTCTGAACCCGACTATTGGGTATGCATAGACGATCAGGATCTCTATGAGAGATTCAATGTTACTTCCGTAACAGTAAAATGGGCTGACGGTACATCCGCAGAAATCGGTCCCGATGGCTACATCGCTCAGAAGAGCACATTGATCTCAATGTTTATCTTCTTGGCAATAAGAGACGAGTTCAAGCCCAAGCCGACAGCTACACCCACAATCCCGGCAACAACAGCTCCGGCTACAACAGCTCCGGCAACAACAGCTCCGGCTACAACAGCTCCGGCAACAACAGCTCCGGCTACAACAGCTCCGGCAACAACAGCTCCCGCTGAAACAGCTACACCCACTGTACTTCCCACA
>JAFSFN010000167.1 GCA_017435185.1 Clostridia bacterium
ACATCGTCTGCAACCGAGAAAGCCTCTGTGAGTACCATGTTGCCCACTGTATCTATCAGCCTGTCGTTAGGAATGGTTATGAGAGTATCAACAGATTCTTTGAGGTTCATTATGCCGTTGATAGCATTGTTCATACGAACCTTACCTTCAAAGAAGAAAGGCTTTGTAACAACACCGACTGTCAATATTCCGAGTTCCTTTGCACAAGATGCAACTATCGGAGCCGCACCTGTGCCTGTGCCGCCGCCCATACCGGCTGTGATGAACACCAGGTCTGCGTCTTTAATGGCTTCGATAATAGCCTCGCGGCTTTCTTCTGCTGCCTTGCGGCCAACTTCGGGATCTGCGCCTGCGCCGAGACCTTTTGTTACTTTTTCGCCTATCTGTATCTTCTGGCTTGCCTTTGAAAGGTACAATGCCTGTTTATCGGTATTTACCGAGATGAACTCAACACCTCTGAGTCCGTACTGAATCATGCGGTTTATTGCATTATTACCTGCACCGCCTACGCCGACAACTTTTAACTGCGCAAACTGTCCGCTTTCAAAATCCAGTTCAAGTCCTACTGCCATTTTATCTAAGTCCTCCTTAATTTAGCTGAAGAAGCTCTTTATCTTTTTTATTGCACCGTCAAGTATATTGCCTTTTGATACTGCGCCCTGAAGCAGACCCGCATTATCATCATCACCTGCATGGACAACAAAATCTATTACAGAAAATGCACTCGCATAGTTCGGTGATGACAGTCTGGGCATCCACGGCATGCGTACCTTGATGGGCACGCCCAGTCTGCGCTCTATATACTCGCAACTGCCTCTCATAAGCGACACACCGCCGCCCGTGAGATATATGGGAAGTTCTTCGTCAAGCGATACTCCCATTTCTTTTATTGATTGAGCAATCAGGTCAACAAGTTCTTTTGTACGTTCTTCAACAATGTACTGAATAGCTTCATGCTCGACCTTGAATGCGCCTTCGCCGGGTATCCTTATAGTATCTATACTATCCTGATAATCGAGCGAATAAACATATCTGCGCTTGACATTTTCGGCAATCGAAAAATCAACTTTAAGACCGAAGCTCAAATCATTCGCAAAATGCCAGCCGCCAACATCTATTGTCTGCAAATCGACAAGAGCTGCATTTTTTATCAGGCTAACATCGGTATGCATTGCTCCCACATCAATCAGAACAGCAGTCTTTGCTCTTTCCTCTTCGGGAATAACAAATATGCCTTCGGACAGGGGCGCACCTATATATAAATCGGCGTCCAAACCTATTTTATCCAATGCCGATGATATCAACCGCTTAAAGACAGAATCTACAAATAAATGAGATACAGTGGCCGACAGCTTGTCCGCCATTGCTCCGAGAGGTATGTTAGGCGAAGTAACATCATCTGTGCGGAATTCAATGGGGGTACTGTGCATAAGTTCAAAGCCCTCGGGCTTTCTGAACTTCAACGATGAATTTATCAGTTCCTCGATGTCCTGATGTGTGATATGTCTGTTTTCACCATCGGGGAACGAAACCATGCCGTCATTTAAGACAAGTTTCACAAACGGAGCAGGCACGCCAACGCTCAATTCCTTTACATAGCGTTTTGCTTCCTTTTCCGCCTGCTCAATAGCATCTACCACTGCCTCGGCAAACTGTTGCTCATCTACCATGGCTCCCTGCTTGTAGCCTCTGTGCTCGGTAACACCTGCACCGTGTACAACGATGCGGCCCTTGCCGTCAGGACTGCATATCAAGCAGATTATCTTTGAGCTGCCAATATCCAGCACCGCAGTGTATTGGCTCATTTTTCCTCCGTCTTGGGGATTTTACCCCGTGTAATCAGCTCGGGAATTATTCCCAAAAGGGCTATAATTTCCCGAGTATCAATGATAGGATAACACACTTGTTCAAGTCAGTGCAATACATTTATGAATAAATTGTTAACATTTTTTGTTAGAGCTATACGGATAATACAATAAATGACTTTTAATCAGAAATTTTTTAATGCAAAAAAAGCCTTTTTGGAGACTTGTTCATTGTCGTCCCGACACTGCCCATATTTGGCCGCAGGCTATCTTTTCACCTGCATTTCCCCCGGGCTGTGAAGTAAAATCGTCTTTCCCCGAATGGATTATAACGGTTCTGCCTATTATTTCTTCCGCACTGAAACGGTCTGTAAGAACAGCCGACAGTGCATAACCGTTATTGCCGAACAAAGGCGGAAGATCGCCTTCGTGAAAAGGATGACTGCAATTTTGAGGATTGTAATGTGTCAAAGCATTTGCAAAGGGATCCTGCATATTTCCTCCGCAGTTCTTCCCTTCATGGATATGAAAAGCGAATATTGATTTTTCACACTTACTGCTTGATTCGGGCAGACCTTGTATCTGCGCAAAAACAAGAACGCCTTTCTCCGTCTTGTAAAACAAAACGTTGCCGTTCACCTTAGGATAATGTGATTATCATTCAGAATCTTCGGGAGTTACTCCGACTTGAGGCTGTGCCGTTACTTCCTGAGTTAAATCAGGCGTCTGTGTCGGTATTGGCGTCTCTGTCGGAACAGGTGTAGGTGTAGACGGCGGCGAATAAACGGGATCGCCCTGCACGCTTATATCAACAGTACCGTCGCAATAGCCGCTCTCGCTGAGCCACGGAAGCACCACTGACAGCTTTTGGAGTTTTTCTTGTGCATTGTCACTCTGCCCCATATGAACATATATTCCGCTTTTCATCTGCATTTTTATGCTCATTGGATTTGATATGTCAAGACTCTTTATATCATCTTTTATGCCGCTCTTATTCATTGCATCAAGTATTGAAAGCAATGTCCTGGCCATAAAATCATTCTCATCACCCAAATATGTAGCTACTTTATATCCCGATGCGCCCATGCCTGTTACTCTGAGTATGTCATCATACTTTGCCGCATCATCAATTGAAAGAACATATCCCGATTCATCTATTACCGCATATGCGCTTATACCCTCTATAACTGCCGCTACAGGGCGTTCAACAACATTTATGGATATGGAATTGGGGTATATGCGAACAATATCCGCACTTTGTATATAAGGGTCTGTTTCAATTGCATTTTCAGCGCGCTTTTTACTTATGAGCCATATATGAGAGCCTGTCTCTATGCCTGCAAGCATCTTTATCTCATCATCCGTCTTTAGTATATTGCCTTCAACCTCAATATACTCAATACGCATAAGGAAATAGGATAAAACAAGCAGCACCGCAAAAATCGCCGCTATAAGCAAGACTGCGGGGGATGCTTTTTTCTTTTTGCCTTTTTTACCTTTTTTGCTGTTTTTCTTATTCGGTGTTTTATTTATCTCGCCTATTACTCTGCCCTTAACCGCAGGCTTTTTTTGTTTTGTTTCGATTGCCTCTTCGTCATCTTCAAGAAAGCGTTTTATATCTTCCGCTTTTGGTTTCTGCGTCTTAGCAGGCTTTGCATTAGATTTTATATTGGTCTCTGCATTTGTTTTTGCATTTATCTGTTCCGACTTGAAAGGACGAATCGAAGCAAACCTTTCTTCGGCAGACACATTTTTGTCAGTCGTTTTAGGCTTGTTTCCTGTTCGTTTTCTTTCTCTGTCGTTCATGAAGATTCCCCTATTGCAATTCAGTATGTCGTGAGATATTGAGCAATATGCCCATAGCCGCAAGGAATATAAACAATGATGTGCCGCCCGAGCTTATAAACGGGAGCGTTTGTCCCGTAGGCGGTATCGAGCTTGTTGCAACACCGATATTTACCGCCACCTGCACCGCAAGAACGAGCGTTATACCCGCGGCAAACAAACTTCCGAACTTATCCTTGCATCGAAGTGCTATCCTTATGCCTCTGTATATTACAAATGCATATGCGGCAATAACGAGCACACAGCCTACCCAGCCAAGCTCCTCTCCTATTATAGCAAAAATAAAGTCACTTTCACCATATGTGAGGAAGAGCAATTTCTGTCTTGAGAAGTTCAATCCCTGGCCGAAAAGGCCGCCCGAACCAAAAGCATATAACGATTGTATGAGCTGATATCCACTGTCACGCGGATCTTTCCATGGGTTAGTAAATATAGTAAGTCTTTCCCAACGATACGGCTCTATCTTGGCAAAAATGAAGAACAACGGTATTGCCGCAATTACCAACCATACCAGATGTTTGACGCTCGCACCGCCGACATAGAGCATTATCATGCCCATGAGCACCACGATGACCATCATAGACATATTCTTCTGCAAAAGGATTATAACGCTCATTATGCCAATTATCAAAAGCATCGGCATAAGACCGTATTTGAAACTTTTCATCGCCGATGACCTTTGCGACATAAATGACGCCATATATAATATCAGAGCAAATTTTGCAAGTTCTGACGGTTGGAACGACAAAGAAAAACCGCCCAGCTCTATCGCGAGCCATCTCTGTGCGCCATTGATGTCAACACCAACAAATATTACCAGCACCATCAAGACAAGAGTAATCAACAATGCAGGAAGTTTTATCTTTTCCCAAAAATGATAGTCCAAAAAAGACAATCCTATCATTGCCGCCATTCCAAGAAACATGAACAGCCCTTGATTTTTCAAGTATTTGAAACCATCACCGTACTGTGCCTGAGCATAATAATAGCTTGCGGAAAAAAGCATCACCAAACCAAACGCGCATATAACAACAATGGCGATGAACAACAGAAAATCAATCTTTCCTTGTTTTAACGATTTCCTTGTTTCCACAAGCTGCTCCTTAACTTATAATTTATTGACTATATCCTTAAAAATTCGTCCACGCTCTTCGTAGTCTGAGAACATTCCCCAGCTTGCAGCCGCAGGCGAGAGCAAAACCGCATCGCCCGACTGAGCCATGTTTTGAGCCATTTTTACCATTTCTTCAAGAGTACCGTCGCAGACACTTATATTGTCAAAGCCGCTTCTTTTTGCGGCGTCAAGTATGGCATTCGTATTTGAGCCTGAAACTATTACCGCTTTTACTATATCACCAAACACGGCAAAGAGGGGCATAAAATCACTGTGTTTATCATAATTTCCGACTCCCAAAAGCAATATTGTCGGTCTGCTCATTGCCTCAACCGCTTTTATGGTGGAATCGGGATTTGTTCCCTTTGAATCATTTATATAAAGGACGCCGTCTTTTTCTCGTACGGGCTCTATTCTGTGTTCAACACCGCCAAACG
>JAFSFN010000168.1 GCA_017435185.1 Clostridia bacterium
ATGCACATAATTTGGAAGGAAATGAAGAAAAACTATGAAAAAGACTATTAAATTTGCATCTATCATGATGGTTTTGGCACTTGTTTTCTGCCTCGGCACAGCTTCCTTTGCAGAAACAGCTGCACCTGAGCTCACAGCAGAAGCTGTTTTGGCAACGGCTGAACCTGAAACGACTGAAGCAGTTGCTGCAGGTACAACCGAAGAACCCGAAGTAACAGCAGTTGTTGACGAAGATGCAGGCGATGTAACTATCGGTACAACTGAAGAAGACACAAGCAATCCTGTTTCTGCTCCCGAGGGTGTTAAGACAGCTATAATCGTAGTTATCGTATTGTGCGCATTGGTTCTTATTGCAGCAGTTCTTATGCAGCAGACAAAGAGCGCAGGCTTGGGCGGTGCATTCGGCGGCGACACACAGTCGTTCACGGCACGCGGCAAGGCAGCAAGCAAAGAAGCAAAGCTCCAGAAGATAACTCTCATAACAGCTATCGCTATCACAGTGCTCACCATACTCTTGGCGATACTCGACTGATAGCATATAAAAATCAAACGATATTTATTAAAAGGCACTCTTTTGAGTGCCTTTTTTCGTGATATGTGATATTATATACGAAATATGTAAAATAAATTTTGGACAATACGGAGGATGTTATGGAACTTAAATATAAGCGTATATCGTTAAAACTTTCGGGCGAGGCAATGGGCGGCAAGGGTGAGAGCCTTGATTTTGATGCTGTTGATGCTATTGCCGATCAGGTAGCGGAACTTTCAAAGATGGGTGTTCAGGTCGGTGTGACGCTGGGCGGCGGAAATATTTGGAGGGGCCGAAGCTCGGGCGATATGGACAGGAACAGAGCCGACCAAATGGGTATGCTTGCAACTGTAATAAACAGTCTTGCGATACAGGATGCACTGCTCAAGCGCAATGTCGATTGTGTTGTTATGTCATCTGTGGACATGCCTCGTATTGCTGACGGATATTCTTCAAGAGAGGCATTGAAAGCACTTGACGAGAATAAGGTTGTAATATTTGCAGGCGGAACAGGAGTTCCTTTCTTCAGTACTGATACTGCGGCGGCTTTGAAAGCGGCCGAAACTCACGCGCAAGTGCTGATGCTTGCAAAAAATGTTGACGCAGTATACTCGGCCGACCCCAAAATAGTCAAGGATGCAGAGCGCTATTCCCATCTCACCTATGATGAAGTTATAGAGCGCAATCTCAATGCTACGGATATTACTGCAATAACATTGTGCCGTGAACAGCAGATACCCATACTGGTGTTTGCAATGAAAGAAAAGGAAAATATTATGAAAGCAGTTTGCGGTGAAGAAGTAGGCACACTTATAAATTGACATAATAAACAAAAACATGGAAAACACGGTTAAATCAGAAAAACTTCAAAGCAGCTATATGCGCCGCTTTTTAACAGCGCTTTTACCCATATTTCTGCCTGTATTTATTTATATGGTGTTTGGACCGCTGGATATTATAATTTCAAATGCGGACTATCTGGAGTTCCATTACAGTGATGTGATTTGGTATCTTGCGGCAGGTGCGGCGGCAGTAACTGCTGCTTTGTGTGCGCTTACAGCACTTTTGCGCGGTAAAGCGTTTGAGACAGTGCTTGCACTTTTAACGGGCTTTGGTCTGATGAGCTATGTAAACGGCACATTCATGAATCAAAACTTGGGCACATTGAACGGCGTTGAACCTGTATGGGAGAACTATATCACCCAAACGGTTATAAATGCGGTGATATGCCTGATTCTGTTGGTATTGCCGCTCGTGATATGGTTTTTGGCAAAGAAAAAAAGCAAAAAGCTGTTTACGGCAATATGCGGCATACTTGTGGGTATGCAATTTGTCGGCTTGTTGGGCAGCTGTATCTCGACACCGAAAAAAGAGAACGAGACAACTTATTTGTCACTTGAAGACCAGTTTGAGCTTGCAAGCGAGGGTAATGTGGTCATATTCCTGCTTGATGCATTGTCAAACACGGCAATAGAGCATATGACTCAGCTCTATCCCGAGGCAATGGTGCCTTTTTCCGATTTTACTTATTACACAAACAATAATACGCTTTATATTGGCACATTCCCGTCAACGACATACCTGCTCACAGGGCATGAATATGATTTTGAAAAGTCATATCACGACTTTTTCAAAGATGCATGGACATCTCAAAAGGCAGAGCTTTTCTATAAAACGCTTGCCGATAACGGTTATGAGTTCAACCTCTATGATGAAACTCCGTATATCGCAAATCCGGCTTCGTTGATGGAGGGAAAAATATCCAATCTCAAAGTCGATGAAGTGGAAGTAAGTATAAACTGCGAAAAACTTCCCACTTTGTGGAAGATGGCGGCTTATCGCTATATGCCGTTTGGCTTGAAGCGCTTTTTCTTCATGGACACGAGCGATCTTCACTCTGTGGCATCATATAAAAACGAAGCAAAAGAGCAGGGAACGCTGGATTTGAGATGGGGATATTTGACTCAGCTCAGAAGCAATGGGCTTACCATTGATGAAAATGATAAAAATCGAGTGACCATGCAGTATCTCTGGGGAGCGCATGAACCATATTCCGTGACTGCACAGGGTACATACTGCGGAAAAAGCGGCGGCTCGACATTGGGCGACCAGACAAAAGGATATATGCTCATGATTGAAGAATACATTGGCATGATGAAGAAACTCGGCGTATATGATGATGCTACCATAATCATAATGTCCGATCATGGTGATCACGAGACAAAGGGCCCGGATGCCGATGTTCAGTCTGTATTCATGCTTAAAAGGCCCAACGAGAAGCATGATGCTACAGTTTGCAACAATGCTCCCACATCGCATGAGAATTTCATGCCTACAATGGTGGCACTTACCGGCGGTGACGCATCGCTTTTTGGTGAGACTGTGTTTGAAGTTGAAGAAAACACAGTGCGTGAAAGAAGGACTTTACGCTGGCTTGTAAATGCAGACTATCCCGATCTTGGCAGAAAGTA
>JAFSFN010000169.1 GCA_017435185.1 Clostridia bacterium
CATCTTGGTATCGATGTGGGGGATGCCGATGTAGTGTTGCCAACCGTAGCACACGGCATCGAGCAAATTGTCCGCAATCTCTAGTTGCATGTCATCGTTGAAGCCGAGCAAGTAGTCCATCATGTCCTGATAAAGCTTGTCGCTTACTCTTCCTTCGATGTTCTCAAGCACCGATTTTGCTATACCATCTATAGGGTATTGCGCCCGCATGTCACGAGTGATGATTTTCTTTTTGCGAATAGGTTCGGCCTTCATGGCCTTTTCAAAAATAATGGAGAAATTTTCTATAAATAAATAGCCTTCCGCACATCTGATGGATAGCCCTGCATCGTTGCCTCTATCTCGGAAGGACATTGCGAATTTGGGAAGATTTTCTAAGATGGGAAATCGGCTTCTCTCAGCCGAAATGAGAAAAATGAGATAAAAGAAAAAGGGCACCTACTTTTTGTTGATACCCTTAGCGACGGTCTTCTTTGAGGTCTAAAAATTCTTTTATTTCTCCGTTCAAAACTCAAAGCAAGTTTTACATGATTACAAAATTATATCCTAAAGTTAAGTTTCACGCAATCATAAAAGAAAATACATAATCATATATCTTCAACATGTATAACTCACCTGTACCACTCATGATAATCCGCAGTGATGTGGACTCACTTATAGAAGTAAACGGTCAGCTTATCGGCGAATGCAAGGAATCGTCATTTGTCGCCATGCCCATTTCCGACACCGGAGATTACTATATCTGCGCCATACCGCTCTATTGTGACGACAACGACATGAGATATTCAGTCACACGCAAGGTATGCTTTGAAAACGGCACAGTATCAAAAACACCGACAGGCGATGTCAAAATATTTTTTTGGCCGGGCGGCGTGTTTGAGCTCTGCATAAAAACAGGTCATTTTAAGACAAACAGCGAAAAATGCTTTCCGTATACGCTCAGCAGTATAATGCTCGACAGTTCGCACGAGCTTACTCTATATTATGAAAACGGATTAAAACTTGCTATGACGAACGGCAACATTTGCGAAAACTGTGCTTTTTCCCTGGGCGCCGCAAAAAGCGGAATGCTGAAAGCCGTGACTGTATGCGGCATTAACTACACCGGGGTATTCACCGAAGCCGAGGGAAAAGAAAGGCTCCTGCTTTTTGACAAAGACATGAATAATCCGCTCGATATAACCGCAGATTCCATATCCGTATCCGATGACGGCAAAATAATAAAGATAAACCGCCTTAACACAATAATGAAACATGAAGTGCGCACAGAAATGCACATAGATGTTCAGGGTTGTTTTGTTGAAGATATACCCTCCACAGGTTTTTATACGCATAAATATGCATATCCGACAGACACGCTCACGCTCGCCGTTGCCTTTTGTGAAGCAGTAAGAGAGAACTTCCGTGACGAGGCACTGAATTACCTTTCCGATGAGCTTAAAGCACAATTCAATTTCGATTTGATAAAAGAGTTTTTCGGAGATTTTCATTCAGTACGGCCACCGCTTTCAGAAAACGACGGCACACTTTTGGGTCTGATAACACACGACTCTTCATCCGTACGTTCGGCACGACTGTTTGAATTCAAGTTTGAAAATATGAAAATAACCAATATAAGCGAGTATTAAACCCATTACGATTGCAAAATAAGCACACAAGTTATTTAGGTTCATTTGAAATTCGTTGAAGAATATAGTTGACAGATTTCACGCATAATTATAAAATGAATCAAACCATAACACATTGTGTGAGCCGTTATGCTTGTCATAACATTTGCTCATATCAGGAGGAAGATATGGACAGCACCAAATGTGAAGCTTTTCTTGCGGCTATCGACAGCGGCAGTTTGACCGCTGCCGGGCAGATACTCGGCTATACCCAACCCGGCATCACAAGAATGATAAACTCCTTGGAAGAAGAATTGGGATTCCAGCTTTTTGTCAGAACAAAAAAAGGCGTTATTCCCACTCCCAACGGAAGTATGATGCTGCCCGCATTTCGTGAGATAGTTCGTGCACATCAATATGCACTTGAAGTCAGCAGTGACATACGCGGCACAATGAGCGGCGTTCTCACGATAGGCAGTTATTACAGCGTAGCCGCAGTTTTGCTGCCCACCATAATAACAAACTTCCAGCACATGTTCCCCAATGTCAGGATAAATCTGAAAGAAGGCGGCAACAGAGAAATGACGCGCTGGCTCAACGAAAGGTCTGTCGATTGTTGTTTCTGCGCCGAGCCGTCTCCCGGCACAATATGCGACTGGATTCCCATTCAGGAAGATGATTTGCTTGTTTGGCTACCCTCAAATCACCCCAAGGCACACCTTGATGCGTTCCCCATTCGTGATATTGAAGACGAGCCCTTTATCATGACAATGCCCGATCAGGATACCGACCTTGACAGGCTGCTTTCATCAGAATCGCTCAAACCCGATATCCGTTTCTCCACTGCAGATGCATATACGACCTACTGCATGGTATCGGCAGGCTTGGGAGTGAGTCTTAACAACAGGCTCGTAACTCAGAATTGGACAGGCAGTGTGGTTACACTCCCCTTCGACCCTCCACACTCTATTTCGCTCGGCATTGCAGTACCTTCACTCAAAGACACCTCTCCGGCAACAAAGAAATTTATCGACTGTGTGAAGAGCACATTAAATGTTCAGGATTAACATAAAAAGTTCCGCCCTAAAAAGGACGGAGCTTTTTTATTTCACTGTTCTTTTACTTTCATTCTGCAAAAACTATGAAGGAGTCATTTTCGCCCACCGTACCGAAAGATACAGGGTCTTCAATGTGTGCTATGCGGTTGTTTTCTATTATAGGCATATCCTTTTCGAGGCAATTCAAGAGGCTCTCGTCTGAAATGATATTCTTATATATTCGCCTCATTTTCTTCAGCGAGCCACCCATTATAACAGCTACATAAACATTATCACTGTAAGGGTCATTGCCGCCCCAAAGCGATAACCCTTTCAGCTCTGAAAGGGTTACTGCTTTGAATATATGTTCAAATATATTTTTTACGGTTCTTTCGTTCTGCTGTTCGGCATTTTTCTTAAAGCGAAGCCCCAGAGCGAACCTTTTTATTTCCACGTTCAGATCTGTCCTTTCAGATATGCTTCCTGTTCGGGAGTAAGCACATCAAGGCCGAGACCCATTGCGTCAATCTTGAGCATTGCAACCTCGTGGTCTATCTCTTCGGGAATGTCATACAGCTTGTTCTCAAGCTCCTTGCCATGCTGTGCCAAATAGCGAGCAGAGAGTGCCTGTATTGCAAATGAAAGGTCCATAATATCTGCAGGATGGCCATTGCCCGCAACGATGTTTACAAGGCGGCCATCTGCAAGAACATTGATTATTCTGCCGTCTTCAAGCTCATAGCCTTCAATGAAAGGCTTGCGCTCAGTGACGCTCTTTGACATTGCACGAAGGTCTGTCTTGCTGAATTCAACATCGAAATGACCTGCGTTTGCTACCATTGCATTATTCTTCATAACAGCAAAATGTCTTGCAGTTATAACATCCTTACAACCTGTTGCCGTGATGAATATATCGCCTTCCTTGGCTGCCTCGTCCATAGTCATAACACGATGACCGTCCATAGCAGCTTCCAATGCACGATAGGGATTAACTTCCGTTACGATTATGTTTGCGCCAAGTCCCTTTGCACGATTTGCAATACCGCTTGAGCAGAAGCCGTAACCTGCAACTACAACAGTGCGGCCTGTTACCATGTTGTTTGTGGTATACATTATAGCATCCCATACCGACTGACCTGTACCGTGACGATTATCGAAAAGGTGCTTGCAGTTTGCATCATTAACAGCCATCATCGGGAATGTGAGTGTGCCGGCCGCTTCTCTTGCACGCAAGCGATGGATACCGGTTGTAGTCTCCTCACAGCCGCCGATAAGATTCTTTGCATATTCAGGATGCGTTTCCGTGAGCATTGCAACGAAATCACCGCCATCATCGATTATGATGTGGGGACAGAATTCAAGTGTGCGGCGAATATGTTCTTCATATTCTTCGTCTGTTGCGCCGAACCATGCATGGACTTCAACGCCCAAGCTGTCAAG
>JAFSFN010000170.1 GCA_017435185.1 Clostridia bacterium
CATTGTTTTCGTGCAATTCGTTTATTTCTTTTTTGAAGTATTCAATAAACAATGCTGAAAGTGCAGAGACCTCCGCCTTAGGCCTTTTCCAGTTTTCAGTCGAAAACGCATAGAGCGACAAGGCTTCTATGCCTAAGTCGGAAGAATTTTTTATTATTCCGTGAAGGCGTTCAACACCTGCCCTGTGTCCGAATGTTCGAGGCAGTCCGCGACTGTTTGCCCATCTTCCGTTGCCGTCCATTATTATGGCAACGTGCTTTGGCAATTCAGGTGACAGACCTATTTTTGCAAGCTGTTCGTCTGTGAATTTACGAGTCATTTATCCGTGTTTCCTTCCTTATCGGGAGAAGTTTGAAAAAACGAATATACAAGCTCTACGCTCCCATCAGAGAGCTGACGAGAGCGTATCACTCGTTTTTCATTACCTAAAGCGCCTTTGCGGCATGTAATAAGCACAGTACTGACTTTCTTACCGCACTTTTCCAGTTCGTCTTTCGCTTCATCAAGCGGCAAACCGAGATATGATGTCAAACCGCCATTATCTCCTTTTCCTTGTCGGCTATTATCTTGTCGATATCCTTGACCATGTTGTCGGTAAGTTTCTGGATATCATCTTCAAGCTGCTTCTGATCGTCTTCGGTTATCTCACTGTCTTTCTTCTGCTTTTTAACGGTTTCTATAGCATCACGCCTTATTGAGCGAATGGCAACCTTTGCTTCCTCACCCTTTTTGCGGACAGTCTTGCTCAGTTCCTTTCTTCTTTCTTCCGTAAGCTCGGGGAAAATAAGTCTTATGAGCTTGCCGTCACTTGTGGGGTTGATGCCGAGTTCCGACTTCTGTATTGCCTTTTCGATAGCATTAAGCTGTGAAACATCGTAAGGAGCGATGACCAGCATTCTCGGTTCGGGAGAGGAAATATTTCCCACCTGATTGATGGGCATATTTGTGCCGTAACATTCAACCGTTATACGATCAAGCACCTGAGCATTTGCTCTGCCTGCACGCAATGTTGCAAGATCACGTTCCAAGACCGAGAGAGTCTTTTGCATTCTATCTTTTGCATTTGCTATAACATCCATAGTGATAACCTCCATGCATTGTTTTCTTATATTGTATTTTAATGGATTATCAGCATTTGCACAAGTCAATTTTACGAGAAGAGTTTGACAGTTTTATTTCACGGTGATAACATTTGAATAATAAGATGGAGATGGTGAATTTTTCGTCAAATTTTGTTGTCGTTCACTTGGATATTTTTTGTTGTAAAGGAGTATTTTTATGCAGGCTGTAATTCTTGCCGCAGGCATGGGAAAAAGATTAAAGCATCTTACTCAGGACGCTACAAAGTGCATGATAAAGGTCAACGGCGTAACGCTCATAGAACGTATGCTGTCCCAACTTGATTCGCTCAAACTCGAAAAAATAGTTGTCGTTGTCGGTTATCAAAGCCAAAAGCTCATCGACTACATCAGCACGCTCAGCATAAGCACGCCGATAGAATATGTCGATAATCCCATCTATGATTCCACGAACAACATATATTCGCTCTTCCTTGCAAGAGAGCATTTGCTCAATGATGACACGCTTCTGCTCGAATCCGACCTTATTTTTGAAGATGCGGCACTCGAAGCGCTTATAAACGACCCGTATCCGAGCCTTGCACTTGTTGCAAAGTTTGAAAGCTGGATGGATGGCACTGTTGTCACGCTCGACAGTGAGAAAAACATTGTGCGTTTCATCGGCACGAGCGGTTTTAAGTACGATGATATCAAGTCTTATTACAAAACTGTCAATATTTACAAATTCAGCCGTGATTTTTCCCGGACGCATTATGTGCCATTCCTTGAAGCATATTGCAGGGCATTGGGCAACAATGAATACTACGAGCAGGTGCTCAAGGTAATAGTCAACCTTGAAAAGCCCGACATAAAGGCTCGCGTTCTCGACAAAAACATCAGCTGGTACGAAATAGACGATGTTCAGGACCTTGATATCGCAGAGTCCATATTTGCACCCACTGTCTCGCAAAAGCTCTCGCTTCTCCAAAAGCGTTACGGCGGCTATTGGCGCTATGAAAAGCTCATAGACTTCTGCTATTTGGTAAATCCGTTCTATCCCTCGCAGAAACTTTTGGATGAGATAAAGGCCAACTTTGAAACGCTCGTATGCGAATATCCGTCAGGCATGGCCGTAAACAGTCTGCTTGCCGCCAAATATTTCGACATTTCTCCCGATATGATTCTTGTGGGCAACGGTGCCGCAGAGCTTATAAAGTCACTCATGTCAAAGTTCGACGGCAAGATAGGAATCACGCTCCCCACTTTCGAAGAATATCCGCAAAGGCGAAGCGCAGACGGAACTGTTTGCTTCACACCATCAAACAGCAACTATTCCTACACTGCCGATGACCTTATGGAATATTTCGCCGATAAAGACATTTCGTCACTGCTTGTCATAAATCCCGACAATCCGAGCGGTAATTTTATTCCCAAGCATGATATGCTTCGCCTTGCTTCATGGGCGCTTGAAAAAGGCATAAAACTCGTTGTTGATGAATCCTTCATAGACTTTGCAAAAACCGAAAATGACGAATTCATACTCATAAACGATTTGCTTATAAGCTATCCCAACCTCATCGTAATAAAGAGCATTTCAAAATCATTCGGCGTCCCCGGCTTCCGTCTCGGCATATTGGCAAGCGCGGACAAAGAGCTCATTGCAGATTTGAAAAAAGATGTTGCCATTTGGAACATAAATTCATTCGGTGAGTTCTTCATGCAGATATTTGAAAAGTATAAAAAGGACTACACTGCAGCCATGTCACGCTTCAAAGAGGTACGGGATGACTATGTAAGCGAGCTTTCAAAAATAAAGCATCTGCGCATCATACCCTCGCAGGCAAACTATATCATGTGCGAAATAACCAAAGACGGCATGACTGCGCGCCGTCTCACTGAAGAACTGCTTGATGAACAGCATATTTTAATAAAAGATCTTTCAACCAAAAAAGGCATATCGGGCGAATACATAAGAATCGCCGTCAAACGCAGTGAAGAAAATCAAAAACTTGTCGATGCATTGAAAGAGAAACTGAGCTGAAACAAACGCACTAAAAAGAGATGGCAAAAAGCCATCTCTTTTTGTTTTTCTCAATAGAACGAATCAATAAGCGGATAAATATTATACGGAGAACTTGCAAGCGATTCTCTGAGTTCCTCTTTGCCGCCCGTATATCTGTATTCGTGCATTACATTGTACTTTCTGCCGATGTCGGGATAATTTTTATTAACCATCCAACGGAAAGTCGCACGCTCACGCACCGTGTTTTCTTCAACTTCAAACATAGTCTCACCGAAAAGTGATGCGTCGCCGCCTATGAGTTCTACCATTGTGGGCATGAAATTCTCGTGCGATGTTGGAGCATTGTTATAAACGATAGAATCATGCTTATCATTTGGCCTTTTAATCATAAATACTGCCTGAACATCGGCATCGGGACCTTCGGTCTCGTGGTCGCCATGATCGGACATTATGATTATTGTGGACTCGTCATATATTCCGAGTTCCTTCATCATGCCGATATACTCTTCAACCATGAGCATATAGCCCTTTGTTTGTGCACCTATAGTAGAGCCGTTGGGGCTGCCGCTGAATGTGCCGTCAGCCAAGAGATAGAAGGGCTGATGCGGGCCCCAAAGATACTGCATCGTTATTCTGTTTTTGTCGTTTTCATCAATTGTAAGTCCGTTTTTCCTAAGCTGTACCAGATAGCCGTCACGAAGCTCCAATTTCCCCTGTATGCCTGTTCCTGTTTTATACGTTACTATGGAATACAATTCACCGTAATCCATAAAAAAGAAGCGCTTTGCTATAAACGGAACATAGCGGTATGCGGACAATTTGAAAAGATTTGGTATTTTGTCCACGTTTATTACTATATCGCTCTTATCGACTATTCTCAAATTGGCTATTTTACCGTCCATAAGCGTAGCAGGGCTTGCGATATAGGGAGTTTCATCATAGAGATTGAACTCATAGCCGTTATCGGCAAGCGTTTTATAGAAAAGCTCTGCTTTTTCAGAAGTCCATGCATCTTTGAAAAAGTCATGATATGACTTTTCGAAATCAAATTCATGCCCTGTAAGCAAGTATGTTGTTGACGGGAATGTGCATATATAGCGTGTGTTATTGTTTGTGTAGTAGGTAAAATCAGAAAAAGGCTCAAGTGCATCGGGGAATTCCGCAAGCATGGCATCAACCGACATATTTGACATGGCATCAAGCAGGAATATCACCACATTACCCTCACTTGCAAGCTCAAACTGCTCGTCAAGCGCCAAATACGACACTTCGTCTTCTTTTGGCGGAGCTGAAACAACACTGCCAAACAAGCCGACAAGCTGCATGCCGGTAAGTATACCGCAAAGAGCAACAAATATCTTTTTACTCTTTGCTTTTGTAAAGAACCAAATCACAAACGGCAGTACAAAGAGAAGTATACATATTGCAGTGTTTATAAGCGTATGCAATGTGTAATTTTCCCACACCGGTTCAACACCGTTCAACGTGCCCAAGTTTTGATTTAAGAATGTGCCGTTTACATAGCTCATAAGGCCAAAACTCGTGAAAAGCACAAGCACCACATCAAACGCTTTGCCTTTCAAAAGCGCAACAAGTGCCGCCACTGCGACTGCCGCCGTTATGCCGAATACAACAAGATACACAATAACATCGCTATAATGGAAGTTCATGTAATCGGTATTTGACATTACCATATCCAGCGGCCCGAATATGGTGTAGATGAAGAAAGACAGAAAAATTGGCAAAAATGCTGTTAAAAAGCGGCGCA
>JAFSFN010000171.1 GCA_017435185.1 Clostridia bacterium
ATGCCTTCGGCATGGCCGTTCGCCCATGCAAAGTCAGAATTGCTGCGCAATTACTTCCACGCATTCGCCGTACACGCCGCCGAATGCTATTGTAGCCTAAACGCTTAAAAGTTGGTTTGCGGTTAAATACTATTGTAGCCTAAACGCTTTTGAGTTTCTTTTAGTAAGACAAAAAAACAGCTCCGTCTTGCGATGAAGCTGTTTTTTATTATTTCCCTTTGTTTTTGACGACTTTTTTCAAAAAGTCGGCGGGGTCAAAGGGGCAGCGCCCCTTGTAAACTGTTTTCCGTTATACGAGCAAGCAATAAGCCGAGTTCTGTATAACTGTGACCATCTATCTTGGCGCATCGTCACCGATACGCTCATGCGATTTTCAAGAGCGTGACGGGCAGCCATTAAATGCTCTCATTTCAATCTTGCTCCGAGTGGGGTTTACAGCACGCTCTTCGTCGCCGAAGAGGTGGGTGAGCTCTTACCTCGCCTTTCCACCCTTACCGCAAAATGCGGCGGTATATCTCTGTTGCACTATCCTTAAAGTCGCCTTCACCGGACGTTATCCGGCACCCTTGCCCTGTGGAGCTCGGACTTTCCTCCCCGCCACAAGTGACGGGGCAGTCACATAGCTTACTCGTATTAAATTGTCAATTGTTTTTATTCGGTGTAAAGTATACGGCCGCAGTTTTCACATTCAACTATGCCGTCACCCGAAGCTACACGCTTTACAACGGAAGTGGGAAGCGACATATTGCAGCCTCCGCATTGATTGTTTGCAACCTTTGCCATGGGCACTGCGTGACGAGTCTTGATGAAAGTATATTTTTCAAGCAGGACCGCTTCCACATCTTTCTTGAGTTTATCTGCCTTTTCGCGGGCAGCCGCTATCGCAGGCTTTGCTTCTTCCTGCTCTTTTTCACATTCGGCTCGCAATACATCATATTCCTTTTTTGCGCGAGATGCTTTTGAACCCATTTCTCTGTATTCTGTTACGGCTTTTTCTATCCATGCTATGGCATCGAAAAGCTCACGGCGTGTTTCCGCAACCTCTTTCAAAACCTTTTCGATGGATGAACGAGCTTCAGTAAGCTCGGCCGCTGTGCTTTCTTCATCGTTCTGAATGACTTCAAATTCAGATGCTTCAAGCTCACAAGCCTTTTCAAGCTCGTTAACCTTTGCCGTAAGGCGTTCAACTACGGCTTCTTTTGTGTCAAGTTGCTTCTGGATAGAAGTGAGCTGGGACTGCTGTTCGGTCAAGAAAGCATGAAGTTTGTTGAGCTTTAAGCGTGACGGAGTCGAGCGGACTCCCATTTCGAGCTTGTCGAGCTCGCATACAGCCTCGTGATAGAGCCAAAGTGCGTTGAGTTTATTCATTTTCAGTGCTCCTTCCGTGGTCTTACACTCCTCGCAAACAAGAGGTTTGAGAAAGTGTCAACTTATATTGTACATCATTTGAAATGGTCTGTAAACGATTAATGAGCGGAAGCAGTACAACTCTTTCTGTTTCGTAATGTCCTGCTTCTATCATGCAAAGCCCCAGATGCTTTGCCGAGAGTGCCTGGTTGTGTTTGATTTCTCCCGTGATAAGCACATCTGCACCGCTTGTGTGGGCATGCATGAAATCACTTCCGCCGCTGCCGCCTATAAGTGCCGCTTTGCTTATGAGTGCATTTTCATCGCCGCAGAAACGAACTGTTGTATCGAGCTTTTCTTCAACAAAATGAGCAAGGTCAATAAGACGCAGGGGATTGCTCAAATTACCGATTCTGCCAAGTTCGTCGGGCGGCAGGGGAATAACATCATTAAGTCCAAGGCATGATGCAAGACAATCATTGACGCCACCCGGTGCTTTGTCGAGATTTGTGTGCATGGCAAAATGAGCAATGCCGTGCTTTATAAGCATATAAGCCGCCGCCGTGTCGGGGTCGTCGGGAAGTATTCGTTTTACGGGCGTGAAGAAAATGGGGTGGTGGGTCAAAAGCAGATCGGCGCCGAACATAGCGGCCTCGGATACTGTTTGTACAGTGCAGTCAAGCGCAACAAGCACTTTTTTTATCTCTTTTCGTTCTCTGCCCACAAGCAAGCCAACATTGTCAAAATCCATTGCCAGCTCGGGCGGAGCGATTTCATTCATCATTCTTATAAAATCATCAAGCCTCATGTTGTCGTTCCTTTCTTACTTGTCGGGCAGGAGCGAAAGCAGTGTGCTTACTTTATCAAGCTCCCACAAAAGTCTTTGCGGCTCACAACCGTTTTTTTGTGCCGCATAAAGCTCTTTGTTGAGCATATTGCGGCGTTTATCCAAAAATGCACCGAGCAGCGGGTCGTTCTTTTCAAAGAGTTTACTGCCGATTCCCCAATAATCTTTTGGAAAACCCTCAAAAACAGGACTTTCTTCGCCGTTTGAAGGCTTTATGCCGATTATCTGGTAGTAACGGTTTGCGTCAAATACGAGCTGTTCGTCAAATATCGTATAACCGTTTTCAAAAATAAATATACGCAGTTCTTCGATGCCACCCATGGGTTGGAGTATTATGCGCTCGGCTTTCTTTGCGACGGCTTCACCTTTGTCAAGCAGTGATGCAATAAGCTCACCGCCCATGCCTGCTATTATTATCGTATCAATATTATCGGCTTCACTCAGGTGTGACAGACCATCGCTTACGCAAAGCGTTATTCTGCCCGAAAGACTGCACTTTTCAACCAGCAGGTGTGCCTTTTGCAGTGACGGCTCGCTTATGTCGGAAGCAATGACTTTTTCGGATATGCCCATTTGGCAAAGTGCAACCGACAAACGCCCATGATCACAGCCTATATCGGCGGTAACACGGGAACTGTGCATCATGCTTATTACCGAATTTAAGCGGGGGCGAAGTGCAACCCCCTTTGTTTTTCTCATTTTTGTTTTGTCCTTTGACATACAAACTCAATTTATTATAAAACATATAGGAAACATCCGCAAACACCAAAAATTGTAAAATGAAGATATTATGCTATAATTAAGCAGATACATCTTTTTGGAGTGACGGAAATGAAAAATGAGCGCTTTGCAGGTGCTGTTAAACTCACAGCAGGTATTTTGGGCGGTATAAGTCTCATAATTGCAATATTGATACTTTCGGTGCATATGGTCTGTTTTGACAGGGGGATGTATGCCGACGAATATAAAAAAGAAAAGACGGCAATACATATGCAGACTACCGATGAAGAACTTATGGAAGCGACTGAAGCCCTGCTTTTATATATTCAGGGCGACAGGGATACCATAATGGTCGATGTCGAGATAGACGGCGAAACAGTGCCTTTCTATAACGAGCGTGAAGCCGAGCATATGATAGATGTTAAAGTGCTTTATGAAAATGCCATGACGGTCATGTGGGTATGCATCGCCGCTTTTGCTGTGCTTACCGCATTGCAACTCATACTTTTCAAAAAGCAGGGTGCAAAAAGTGCGATAAAAGGCTTTTTTGCCGCCAACATAATAAGTGCAGCCATAATTGCCGCACTTGCAGTGTTCCTGCTGGTCGACTTTGATACATTCTGGACTTCGTTCCACCATGTGTTCTTCAGCAACGATTTGTGGCAGATGAATATATTCACCGATAGAATGATACAACTCTTCTCGGGCGGAGATTTCTTTTTCACCGTATGTGTGCGTGTTGTTCTGTGGGCCGTGGGGATTGATGTGTTGCTGCTGCTTGTTGCATTTGCGGCAAAACGAAAGCTCTGATAAAAGATAAAAAAGCCGTTGCCCTTTAGCTAAAGGACAACGGCTTTTCTTGTAAAGAGTTTATTTGCTGATGCCCGCTTTTCTTTCTGCGCTCTGAACCGTCTGTTCAATGAGCTTTGCGATGGTGACAGGGCCGACACCGCCGGGAACGGGCGTGTAGGCGGAGGACTTGGGAGCGGCGTTTTCAAGGTCGATATCGCCGACATTGCCCTCGTTGTAGCCTGCATCAACGAGGACTGCGCCTTCTTTTATCCAGTCAGCCTGAATGAACTTGGGTCTTCCGACTGCCGCAACGACTATATCGGCACGACGGACTTTTTCGGGAAGGTCGCGTGTTTTCGTGTGGCAGATGGTGACGGTTGCGTTTTCATTGAGAAGCATCATTGCAACGGGCTTGCCCAAAATGGGGCTTCTGCCCACAACGACAACATCCTTGCCTGAAATCTCGATGTTGTAACGCTTGAGTATTGAGAGAATCGAGAAAGGTGTTGCGCTGAAATATGAGGGAAGCTTCATTGTCATTGCACCGAAAGTGGTGATGTTAACGCCGTCAACATCTTTGTCGGGAGCAATGCGGTTGAAGCAAGCCTGCTCGTCTATCTGTGAGGGGACGGGATGCTGCAAAAGTATGCCGCATACATTATCGTCAGCGTTGAGAGCGTCTATCTGGGCAAGAAGCTCTTCGGTGGTCGTCTCCTGAGGCATTTCTATTTTCAATGGCGTGATGCCTACACGGCGGCAAGCATTGCCCTTCATGCGTACATATGTGACTGATGCCGGGTCATCACCGACAAGTATGGTGGCGAGAGTGGGTGCACTGCCTGTTTTTTCGACCAAAGCGGCAACTCGTGTTGTAAGGTCGGCTTCGATTTCCTTGGCAAGAGCTTTGCCGTCAAGAACAAAAGGCGTTGACATGATTGTTTTCCTCCAAAATTCTGTGAATCAAGGTGCGTTATGCAACTATAATCAAGTATATATTGTTTTTAATATGTTTTCAAGGTAAAACGCATTAAGACACATCACAATTAAATTAACAGTTCGTACATTGCTTTTAACAGATATAGATATTAAAATGAACCAAAAGTAAAGAATGGGAGAGAATTATGAAAAATAAAAGATATATTTCTCTGTTTATGGCGCTTATCATGTGCATGAGCCTGCTTTTGCCATGCTTGAGTACGAGTGCCTCCGAAGAAAAAGAATTCGGTAATCTCAAATATGAAGTGGTAGACGGAAGCTATGTAAAAATAACGGGTTATATCGGCGCTGCGGCAAATATTACAATACCCTCTGAAATTGAAGGCCTTCCGGTAAAGGAAATAGGCAATGAGGCTTTTTGCTGGTATGAGGCATTGAAGAGTATAACAATACCTGACGGCATAACTGCTATAGGCGATTTTGCATTCATTCGTTGCATTGCTTTATCAACGATTGTTATACCTGACAGCGTAACGTCAATAGGCGAATATGCTTTTTCGTTTTGCAGTGCTTTAACGAATCTGCAATTGGGAAAAAATATTAAAACAATAGGTGATTTTGCGTTTCGCGGTTGCTATAAATTGCCGAGCGTAAATATACCCGACAGCGTAGTTAAAATAGGCAATTATGCCTTCAATGAATGCAGTGAATTGTCAAGTGTAAACATACCCGACAGTGTAACTGCTATAGGGGGTTCTGCTTTTTCTTATTGTTTATCTCTCGCAAGTATAACAATACCTGAAAGCGTGATGTTAATATCCGATTATGCGTTTTATGCATGCCCTTCCCTGAAAAACATCGAGGTGGCGGAGAATAATCCGAATTATTGTGACATAGACGGTGTGCTGTTTAATAAAAATAAGCAAACCATAGTGCAGTATCCTGCCGGCAGAAGTAACAATACCTATGCAATCCCCGACAGCGTAACTGCTGTAGGCAACGGTGCGTTTCGTGATGCAAAGGCACTGACAAGCATGGAAATACCCGAAAATGTAACAAATATCGGTAATTATGCCTTCAAAGAATGTGACAATTTGGAACAAATAGTGATACTTGACAATGTGACCGAAATAGGCAGTAAAGAAGTCTTTTACGGCTGCGAAAAGGTTACGGTGTACGGAATGAGCGGCTCGTGCGCTCAAAACTATGCAAATGAGAACGACATTCCGTTTATAGCGCTTGATGCGCCTGAGGCAACGCCTACACCAACACCTACGGCAACGCCTACACCAACACCTACGGCAACGCCTACACCAACACCTACGGCAACGCCTGCACCAACACCTACGGCAACGCCTACACCAACACCTACGGCAACTCCGACACCAACACCTACGGCAACGCCTACACCAACACCTACGGCAACACCTACGGCAACGCCGACGGAAACTCCTACAGAAACACCGACAGAAACTCCGACAGAAACACCGACACAAACACCGACACAAACGCCGACGGAAACACCGACAGAAACTCCGACGGAAACTCCGACAGAAACTCCTACACAAACGCCGACGGAAACTCCGACAGAAACTCCGACGGAAACACCGACACAAACGCCGACGGAAACTCCGACAGAAACACCGACACAAAC
>JAFSFN010000172.1 GCA_017435185.1 Clostridia bacterium
ATGAACCCCATTATGATAGACGGCACAGGGATGTGCGGCGGATGTCGATTGACAGTCGGCGGAAAAACAAAGTTTGCTTGTGTGGACGGTCCTGATTTTGACGGTCATGAGGTTGACTTTGATGAAGCTATTGAGCGTTCTTCGGCATATCGTGGTTTTGAAAGACAAGCCCACGAAGAAGCTTGTAATCTGTTTAAGGGGGTATAACATAAATGCCTAATATGTCTTTGAAGAAAAATGAAATGCCCTCACAGGAGCCTGAAGTACGCAATAAGAATTTTGATGAAGTTGCGCTGGGTTATACTCAAGAACAGGCAAAAGACGAGGCTGAACGTTGCTTGAATTGCAAGAACAAGCCTTGTGTGAACGGATGCCCTGTTCAGATAAATATTCCTGCGTTTATTTCTCTTGTAAAAGAGGGAGATATTGAAGCTGCATATAAAGAAATATCCAAGGCCAGCTCTCTTCCTGCCGTTTGCGGCAGAGTATGTCCGCAGGAGAACCAGTGCGAGAAATATTGTGTTAGAGGAATAAAGGGTGAGCCTGTAGCTATCGGAAGACTTGAAAGATTTGTTGCAGATTGGCATCTTTCTCAGGAAAGTAATGAAGTTGTAAAGGCAGAAAAAAACGGACACAGAGTGGCGGTTGTAGGTTCGGGCCCGTCGGGTCTTGCTTGCGCAGGAGAGCTTGCCAAAAAAGGTTATGCCGTGACTGTTTTTGAAGCATTGCACCTTGCGGGCGGTGTTTTGGTATACGGTATACCCGAATTCAGACTTCCCAAGGATATTGTCAGAAAAGAGATAGAAACACTCAAAGCGTTGGATGTAGATATACAGACAAATGTTGTTATCGGCAAGTCGATATCAATAGACGAGCTCTTTGAACAAGGCTATGAGGCGGTGTTTATCGGCTCCGGCGCAGGGCTTCCGAGATTTATGGGAATAAAAGGAGAGAATCTCAAGGGCGTTTACAGCGCAAATGAATTCCTCACAAGAGTAAATCTCATGAAAGCATATCGTGAATCAAGCGCAACACCCATTCAAAAGGCAAAGCGTGTGGCTGTTGTCGGAGGCGGTAATGTTGCCATGGACGCTGCACGCTGTGCAAAGCGCCTTGGTGCAGATGAGGTCTATATAGTTTACAGACGCTCCGAGCAAGAGTTGCCTGCACGAAAAGAAGAAGTAGAGCACGCAAAAGAAGAAGGCATAATCTTCAAACTGCTCACAAATCCTGTTGAAATACTCCCGGACGAAAATCGTTTTGTCGGCGGTATGCGCTGTGTCGAGATGGAACTCGGCGAAGCAGACGAAAGCGGCAGACGCCGTCCCATCGTGAAAAAGGACTCTGAATTTGTACTCGATGTTGATTGTGTCATAATGTCCATCGGAACTTCACCCAATCCGCTCATAAAAGATACTACGGATGGTCTTGATACCCAAAGTTGGGGAGGAATAATCGCAGATGATAACGGTCTTACCTCACGAGAGGGCGTTTATGCCGGCGGCGATGCCGTAACAGGCGCGGCAACTGTTATCTTAGCGATGGGAGCCGGCAAGAAGGCAGCCGAATCTATCCATAATTATCTTAAAGAGTGATAATAAGGGGCTCTGCCCCTTAACCCCGGTCGCTTTTGTAAAAGCGACGGAAAACAGGTGTAATAAAATATATAAAAAAGTCATGCACATACAGGGTGCATGACTTTTTGTTGCGATACATAACCGGTAGATTTTAATTATCTATAATATGATACTTTATGTGTGCTTTTTACGCGCCAACTGGGGGTGCCTGTCATACGAGCATTTGTTAACTGGCAATAAGACAACCAAGTCAAGTTGTTGTCATACGTTTGTATATAGTGTCTATTGTTTTGCTGGCTTTTACAAAAGTCAGTAGGGGTGTGGGGGCGAAGCCCCCGCAAAGAGCTTTGTAAAATGTAAAAAGGGTGGTATAATAGTAAAAAGAGACTAACTTTTAAGGCGAGATGTTATGAAACAGGAATATGATGTACGGGGAATGACCTGCTCGGCGTGTGTTGCTCATGTTGAAAAAGCTGTTATGAAGATAGACGGCATGGGTGCTGTAAGTGTTAATCTGCTGGCAAACAAAATGACAGTAGAGTATTCAGGTGCGCCCGAAACGGTTATAGAGGCGGTAAGAAATGCAGGATATGATGCGTCGCTAAAAGGTGATGAAAAGAAAGTGGAAAAGGGATCGCAGTCAAAGAATTCAGTGATGCAAAACGAAATAGCTTCAATGAAAAAAAGGCTTATCGTTTCTTTGATATTCATGCTTCCTTTATTCTATATATCCATGGGCGGTATGTTGGGGCTTCCGATGCCTGGTTTTTTTGTCGGAGAAAATAATGCACTTACTTTGGCGTTTACACAACTGCTCTTGGTGACACCTATAGCGTATATTAACCGTAAATTCTATCAGATTGGCTTCAAAATGCTTTTTAAGCGTTCGCCCAACATGGATTCACTTATCGCGCTCGGCTCGTCTGCGGCGATTATATA
>JAFSFN010000173.1 GCA_017435185.1 Clostridia bacterium
CCATGCTGAAAGCATAGTTCGCTCATGCAATCCTCGCTCAAGAGGACTTGCCTCTTGAGCGAAAGCGGCAGCGTTTAGCCTGCATAATCTATATCGACTTCTATTATGCAATTGTAGCGTTTATCTTTCTTTTTTGCTTCTTCGGATATCGTGTGTTTTATTTCTTTTGCTCTCTCGTCACTTGTATCCGGCGGTACAACTATATCAAAAAGCAAATTGCACACTTTCTCGCCGCTCACCATTCTGAAATCGTGGAAATGCAGTTTTTCCGGCAGAGCATCAATTATTTGCTTTATCTGTGCCTTTGCCGCATTGAGAACTTCATTATCTACCTCAATGGGGTCCATATGCAATGTTAAAAGAAGCCCCATATCATTGCCTATCTCTCGCTCTGCCAGGTCTATTATCTCGTGGGAGTGCATTATATCTGCATCCGCCCTTACCTCGGCATGTGCCGTGGCAATAAGCCTGCCGGGGCCGTAGTTGTGCACGATTATATCGTGAAGCCCTATTATGCCGTCATACGAGAGCAGTCGCTCGGACAATTCTTTTACCACATCGGGGTCGGGCGCTTCACCCATAAGAGGACTTATGGTGTCTTTCACTATGCCTATTCCCGAATAGACTACAAATCCTGCAACGAGCACTCCGACATAACCGTCCATATTGAAATTGAAGAAATGCCCTATAAGCGTTGAGAGCAGTATGGCGGAAGTAGAAATCACATCACACAGACTGTCAGCGGTCGCCGCTTCCATTGTTTTGGAATTTATGCGTTTGCCGATATTTGAGCTAAAGAAGCTCAGCCACAGCTTAACGCCTATTGAAAGCAGCAGTACTATAACCGTTATCCATGAAAAACCGACCTCTTCAGGCTCGATAATCTTCATTACAGATTCCTTAAAGAGCGATACGCCTATAAGCAGTATAATAAAGGCAATTATGAGCCCGGCTATATATTCGACCCTCGCATGACCGAAGGGATGTTCCTTGTCAGCTTTTTTGTTTGCCGCCTTAAAGCCTATCACCGTCACGACCGACGAACCCATGTCGGCCAAATTGTTCACGGCATCCGCCTGAATTGCTATACTTCCCGACAAAAGGCCTATAACGAATTTTGCCGCACCCAGAAACAGGTTTGCAACAATACCGACAATACCTGCCAGTATGCCGTATTTTTCTCTCACATGAGCACATTTTGTGTTTTCTGCCTCTTTAACGAACAATTTTATCAAAAGTTCTGTCATCCCATCACCTTTTTCAGCGTTTCGCCGATTTTTTTGTTTATTATCAAGTCCGCCCTGCCATCATAGCCGGTGGGACTTTTGTTTATAAGCACGAGTTTGTTTCCGTGATAATAGTTCAAAAGCCCTGCCGCAGGGTACACCGCAAGCGATGTGCCTCCGACAAGCAGCATATCGGCTTTCATTATATGCTCTATCGCGCCGTTTAATTCATTCTCAGGCAGACTTTCCTCATACAGAACGACTTCAGGCTTAACCACTTCGCCGCAGCTGCATCTTGGCACGCCCTCACTCTGCTGCACAAAAAGCGCATCAAACGCCTTGCCGCATTTCATACAGCGATTGCGGTATATCGAGCCGTGAAGTTCATACACAGCCCTGCTCCCCGCCTTTTGATGAAGCCCGTCTACATTTTGGGTTATTACGGCTTTGAGCTTTCCGCTTCGCTCAAGATGCGCAAGTGCTATGTGAGCGGCATTGGGCTGTGCATCCGTCACAAGCAGTGACGACTTGTAATACTCAAAAAAAGTCTCGGTATGCCGCATGAAAAAGCTGTGCGACAAAAGCACTTCGGGCGGCTGACCGTACACCCTGAGCGCATCGAATATGCCGTTCTCACTTCTGAAATCAGGGATACCGCTCTCGGTAGACACTCCTGCGCCGCCGAAAAAGACGATGTAATTCGACTCGTCTATAAAATTTTTTAGTTTCAATAATTCATTTTCCATACTGTATATTTTACATTAGTACTACCATAAAGTAAATATATGCAATTTTAAGTTTTTGAAATTGCATATTTACAAGAAGTAAAATACAGTTTACAATACAGTAAATTATAAAATTATACATTATGTGGAGTTATGATTTTATGAAAGCATTAACAGAAATGACAAAAGGCGAGCTTCGCGCTTTCCGTGCAGAAGCAGAATCCGAATATTCCCTCTGCAAAGCCAAAGGTCTCAAACTTGACATGTCAAGGGGCAAGCCCGGTCGTGAACAGCTTGACCTCACAACTGATATATTGAGCGTTCTCACATCTGCCGATCAGTGCCAAGTTGACGGCGTTGACGCACGAAACTACGGCATAGTTGACGGACTGCCGATGTGCAAGACATATTTTGCCGATCTTCTTTCCGTAAAGAGCGAGCAGGTGTTTGCCGCAGGCAACTCCAGTTTGAACCTCATGTACGATATTATCTCAAAGGCATACACACACGGCATGCTTCATTCCGAAAAGCCCTGGGCAAAGCTCGACAAAGTCAAGTTCCTCTGCCCTTCTCCCGGTTATGACAGACATTTCGCCGTTTCCGCCACATTCGGCACAGAGCTCATCACCGTCCCCATGACAGAAGACGGTCCCGATATGGACATTGTAGAACAGCTCGTCAAGGATAAAGACGTTAAGGGTATGTGGTGTGTTCCCAAATACTCCAACCCTGACGGCTATATCTACTCCGATGAAACAATAAAGCGCATCGCGTCACTGCGCCCTGCCGCTCCCGATTTCACACTCATGTGGGACAATGCTTACTGCGTGCATGAATTCGACGGCGACTTTGTGCCCTTTATCAACATCATTGACGAGTGTGCAAAATACGGCAATGCCGACATGGTCTATGAATTTGCATCAACATCAAAGATATCTGTTCCGGGCGCAGGCATTGCATGTTTTGCATCGAGTGAAGCCAACATAAAATATCAAAAGAGCCTCATCTCTTTCCAGACGATAGGTTACGACAAGATGAATCAGCTTCGCACAGTGCTCTATCTTAAAAACAAAGAGCATACTCTTGAGATAATGAAAAAGCACGCCGCCATATTGAAGCCCAAGTTTGAAACTGTTATCGAATATCTCGATAAAGAGATAGCACCTTTGGGCTTTGCAAGCTATCACAAGCCCAAGGGCGGCTATTTCATCAGCCTCAACACTCTTGACGGCACAGCAAAGCGTGCTTGTGCGCTTGCAAAAGAGGCAGGTCTTATAATGACAAGTGCCGGTGCAACATTCCCCTACGGCAATGACCCTCTCGACAGAAACATCCGCATAGCACCGAGTGTTCCGCCCATTGATGAGCTTAAAAGCGCGGCAGAAGTGCTCTGTGTGTGCTTAAAGCTCGCCGCGGCAGAAAAACTGCTTTCAGACGACAACGAATAAGTCTTAGGGGCTCTGCCCCTTACCCCGGTCGCTTTTGAAAAAGCGACGGAAAACA
>JAFSFN010000174.1 GCA_017435185.1 Clostridia bacterium
AGAAATATAAGACCTATTGCGAGCATAGAAACAGCAAATACTGTTCCCATGCTCGTTGCATTTTCGGCAAGTCTTTCGCCGGATACGGTATTGAACACGTCAGCTGTTTTGTAAAAAAACAGAGGAGCTGTCAAATATGCCGTAACAGCGGCGATTATGCTTTGTATCAGCTTGTAAAATATATATTTGAGTTTTATAAGTTTTATAAATACGGAGGATTGTATAAGAACCGAAATACCGCCGAAAGTAACAAAGAATGTACCAAAAGCTATACATGTTCTCAGCGGAAGCTGAGCGGTTTCCTTAAGCTCACCTATTGATATACAACCATTTGTTACTTCAAGTATTCCTTTTAGAAGTGTGTTTAATATTCCGTGGTGTTTTATACCGAGCAGTTTTTCAGCTGAGGATGTTATTATCTGAGGAAGCGTTGTAGCTTCAAGCACGTTTATTCCCACGAGGCAAATTATTACGGTACCGCATAATGAAAGCATGCTGTTCATTGCATCGCCTATTGCAGACGGTAAAGAAAGACCGCCGCAGGTTTCTTTTTTTGCAAGTACGGTCTTTCTTAAAGGAATAAGCATTATAAACACGGATAAAAACTGTGCAAGTATTATGGGTGCCGCACAGATCGGATTTTTTAGAATGTTTTGAGCAAAAACACTGATAGTAAACATGGGACTGATAGTGTTAAGTGCCGCACATAACCGAGTACGATGTTCAATATCGAGTTGCTGATTCTTGAGCATTCGTGCGGCACATGGAGCGCCCGATATAACGCTCATAAAGAGAGTTGCGTATGTTCCGCTATTGTGAGCGGAACTTTTCTGCATTATTCCGGAAAACACAAAAAAGGGCAGCAGGGATGGGAAAATACTGTTTATAAAAATATCATATCCGCTACGTGCGGCGTTTGCGGCATCAGTGCTGAACAGTATCAAAAGAATGCATATTACAGCACAAAATATAAACTTAAAATTCTTCATGGTTGATTATACGAAGATTAAGTGCCTTGTATAATCCGAATCAGCGCTTTTTTTCAAAAAAAGATTGTAAATATCACTTGAAAGTAAGTCTAAAGACAGAAGTTCTTTTGCCTGTGGAGAGAGACTTTTAGTGTCTGAAAAACCTGTTATAACCGGTAGCTTAGAACGCTTTGAAAGCTCGCTTAATAAGAAAGATGAGCTTTTTTTGACTCCCAGAACTCTAATGTAAAAATACAGTTCGGGGTGCGCAAGTGCTTCGTTTTGCAATTTATCGCTTATGCGAAGCAGGGCGCATATGGCTATGCGGCGAAGTCGGGCAAGTGTGTAGCGCTTGCTCTTTACAAGGGAAAGAAATTCAGCATATGATGATGCCTGACGACAGGCGGTGTATACAGCATTTTCGAGACCTTCTGAAACATCTGGCAGTGCTGCGATTTCTGCTTTGCTCATTGTGCGAAGTGCATAAAGCATTGCGGAAGAAAACTCTTGAGAATTTGATGACACAGGCGTGCTTCCGGGTTGCATATTGCCTGAAAGAATCAATTCACGAACAGCACTTGCTGACATAAATTCGCTGTTTTTTTCAGCAATCGGGGAATCATGCATTGCACCTATCCTCTTTATGGGAACGGGCTTTATGGATGAATTGAGGCGTTTGATTGCTTTGATATATTCAATGGCAAGCACATCGTTTGGCAGAGGTGTAAATTCTAAGGCTTCACTTTTTGCTTTTGCAAAAGATACACCTGTTTTAAGGCTTTCTTTGATTTTTGAAGTATAATCGGTGCTTTCAAAAAGTGAATTATCAGCTTGTTTTTCGAGCATTTCGAGATTTGAAGATTCACTCCCGAAAGAAAGCGAATCTATAATACCGCTCTTATCCAATATGTTAACGGCGGTGGCGGCAAAACGTTCGGCACATGAAACAGCAAAAGCGCAGGGGAGCTCAATTACCATGTCAGCACCGTGAAGAAGTGCCTGTTTAGCTCTGTAGAACTTGTCAAATATAGCAATATCGCCGCGCTGTACAAAATTGCCGCTCATTATAACGACAGTATGGTTACTGCCGGACAGACTGAGCGACTGCTGCAAATGATATTCGTGCCCTTGATGAAAAGGATTATATTCTGCAATTATTCCCGAACATTTCATGATTCTTATTATAACAGCACAGCAATTCATATTGCAATTATTTGTATTAGTGGTAAAATAATATAGTTAGAACAGTGATGGAGGAAGTATGAAAATGTCAGTAATAGACAATATCAAATCAAAAGCAATGCAGGACAAAAAGCATATACTTTTGCCCGAAGGTACTGAAGAACGCACATTGCAGGCTGCACGCCTCATAGTAGACGGCGGCATTGCTAAGATCTCGCTTCTCGGCAAAGAAGATGAAATCAATGCAAAAGCAGCTGAATTGGGTGTTTCACTTGAAGGAATTTCAATAATTGACATGGGCAAGTCCCCGGATTATGAGGACTATGTAAATAAGTTCTATGAGCTTCGCAAGGAAAAGGGTGTTACACTTGAAAAAGCACAATCTTCAATGCTTGATCCGCTTTTCTTTGCAGGCATGATGCTTAAAGAAGGCAAGGCAGACGGTATGGTAGCAGGCGCTATCAATACTACGGGCAACACGCTCAGACCGGGTCTTCAGATAGTAAAAATGAAAAAAGGCATCTCCACTGTTTCAAGCTGTTTCATTATGGAACTTCCCAACAAGGAATACGGTGATGACGGTGTTATGATATTTGCTGATTGCGCTGTTAATATTCAGCCTACAGCAGAACAGCTTGCGGCAATCGCTGTTGCTTCAGCCGAAACCGGAAAGAGCCTTTGCGGAATCGATCCCAAAGTTGCAATGCTTTCTTTCTCAACTAAGGGCAGTGCAAAGCATGAAAATGTTGATAAAGTTGCTCAGGCAACAGCAATGGTTCGCGAGATAGCGCCTGAACTGTCGGTTGACGGTGAATTGCAGGCAGATGCAGCGTTGGTAGAAAAAGTAGGCCAGCTCAAGTCTCCCGGAAGCAATGTTGCAGGCAAGGCAAATGTCCTTGTTTTCCCTGACTTACAGGCAGGCAACATAGGCTATAAACTCGTACAGAGACTTGCAGGCGCAGAAGCCATCGGTCCTATCTGTCAGGGCTTTGCAAAGCCGATAAATGACTTGTCGCGCGGTTGCAGTGTTGAGGATATCGTATCCGTTGTTGCAATAACAGCCGTTCAGGCACAAAATAACTGAAGATAAGGAGAGGAGCAAAAAATGAAAATTCTTGTTTTGAACGCGGGCAGTTCTTCACTTAAATATCAGTTGATAGATACAGATAACAACAGCGTTATCGCAAAAGGTCTTTGCGAAAGAATTGGCATTGACGGCTCAAAGCTTGTTTATGCCGCAGCAGGCAAAGATAAAATCGAAAAAGTCTCTCCCATGAGCGACCATACGGCAGCTATCAAGATGGTTCTTGATATTCTTTCCGATCCCGCAGACGGTGTTGTCGGCAGCATGAGCGAGATTGACGCAGTCGGCCACAGAATCGTTCACGGCGGCGAAAAGTTTAATAAATCAGTCCTTATAACCGACCAGGTCATAGCAGATATCGAAGCATTGTCCGATTTGGCTCCGCTTCATAATCCTGCAAATCTCATGGGCGTTCGCGCATGCCGTGATATAATGCCGGATACTCCCATGGTGGCAGTATTTGATACGGCTTTCCATCAGACGATGCCTCCCAAGGCTTTCCTTTATTAGCTCTTTGGTCGCGCAGGCTTTTCTTAGACCACTATAGGTTTCGCCAGCTACAGGTCGCGCCGTCGCTGCCTATGCATTGGGCGGCGATTTTTCTTCGCGTCATTTTTGAGAA
>JAFSFN010000175.1 GCA_017435185.1 Clostridia bacterium
AGGCTTTCTGTGACCTATCAATGCCTGCTGATGACCGCATCTGTAGCAGAAATTATGCTTGCCATCAAGTTTTACACCGCAAAAAGAACAGTAGTTGTTCATTGATAAGTCATCCTTTACAAAAAATTTACCGATTATGGATTGAAGTATAGCATATTGGACGCTACATTTCCATAACTGTTTTGCAAAAAAAATCAAAATTTCAACAAAATGTTAAGACTCGTTTTGCGTGGGTTAAAACTGTTGAAAAAAACAGGTGAGTGGTGTATCATTGTTTTGTTTGCTGTAAATATAGGTAGCAACAAACTCATAACCATAAATACAGAAAAGAGGAATGCATATGAAGTCTAAGAATATGCTTGTCAGCATAGGCCGATTTGCGCTGTCCGCGGTGCTTGCTTTGGCTGTGCTTACGGTATTCTGTTTGCTGTATTACAATATTCCCGTCCACTACACCTGTGAGGACGGTGCAACGGATTACAGCTTTGAGCCCAATGTATTCTACTCAAGAGCGACGGAAGGTTTCTCGATGGGTAAAATCAACAATGAAGGTTATTCAAACCTCTACGACTATGAAGAAGGCATGCAGGTCGATGTGCTTTTGATGGGTTCTTCCAACATGGATGCTTTCCATGTCGATATGTCAGAACTCACATCAAGCAGACTTGATGAAATGCTCGGAGATGAAAGAGTTTATAACATCGGCATCACGGCACATTCGTTCATAACCTGCACAAATAATCTTGAAGCGGCTTTGGAAAAGTATAAGCCCACAAAATATGTCGTTATGGAGGCTACTACGATAACTTTCCCGACGGCTGATGTTGAGAACACACTCAACGGCACATACGCCGAGCTTGCTTCACATACGGGCGGCATTGTGGGTTTGCTTCAGCAGAATCAGTATTTGAGACTTTTGTATTCCCAGGTGCAGAAGTTCTCAAATCAGAATGCGGCTCAGGAAGCACCTGCGGCTGATACATCGGCTCAAAACACAGTTGCTTCTCCCGAACTGCTCGATGCACTCATGGCAAAGATAAACGAAACGGCTTCAAAGGCAGGCGTTGAAGTGATAATCTTCTGCCATCCCGATACAACACTTGACAGAGACGGTAATCTCGTGCTCGGAAACAGCGAAGAAGACCTTTCAATATTCCGTCAGGCATGTGAAAACAACGGTATCCGCTTCCTTGATATGGGCGACCGTTTCATGCAGGAATATAATGAAAACTACATTTTGCCTCACGGATTTGCCAATTCTTCCGTCGGCAGCGGACATATAAACAAGTACGGTCATCAGATGATAGCCGAAGAATTGTACAAGATAATGAAGGAGGCGAAATAAATGTCGTTTGCTTCTGTTGAATTCGTAATCTTTTTTGCTGTTGTATTCTTTGTAACACTCATTCTTGAGCGCCTTTCGCTCAAGCGTGTCAGAGAATTCTTCCTGCTTGCGGCGAGCTTTTTCTTCTATGCATATTGGGACTGGCGCTTTGCGTTTCTGCTCCTTTTCGTCATAGTAGCGGCCTACTTCACGGCTAAAGCGGCAGATAAAAAACTGCCCTATGTAATAGGCATAGTTACTCCGCTCGTTGTGCTCGGCTTTTTCAAGTATTTCGATTTCTTCCTGTCGTCTGCTTCGGCATTGATAGGGCATGACTTGGGCACTTTGAATATATTGTTGCCCATCGGTATTTCGTTCTATACTTTCCAGGCACTGAGCTATGTTATCGATGTTAAGAGGGGAAAACTTCCCGTTGAGCATGATTTTGTCAAGCTCGCGCTCTATGTCAGCTTCTTCCCCCAACTCGTGGCAGGCCCCATTGTTAAGGCTTCCGACTTTTTGCCCCAGCTCAGACAGGACAGAAAGATAACATCCGACAATTTCAAAGAGGGTATACAGATATTCGTGTTCGGTATGTTCAAGAAGATAGTGCTTGCCGACCATGTGTCCGTCTTTGTTGACAATGTATACCACGCTCCCGAAGCGTATCATTGGGCTACAATAGTTTTGGCTATATTCTCGTATTCCGTTCAGGTATACTTCGACTTCTCGGGTTATTCCGATATGGCAATAGGCTGTGCAAAGTGCTTCGGTTATGACTTTAACCGCAACTTCAATCTGCCGTATCTTTCCCAGAGTATGTCAGAATTCTGGCGCAGATGGCACATAAGCCTGTCAGTATGGCTCAAGGAATATGTCTACATTCCCCTCGGCGGCAGCCGTAAAGGTAAGTTCAGGTCATACTTCAACACATTCTTTACCATGGTCTTGGGTGGTCTGTGGCATGGCCCGAGCTGGATATATGTTGTTTGGGGCGCACTCTACGGCCTCGGTAACTGCGTTGATAAGTTCTTCTCCAAAAAGAAGGAAAAGAAAC
>JAFSFN010000176.1 GCA_017435185.1 Clostridia bacterium
GCATATGTGCAGCTGCACTTGAGCTTTTTCCGCCGGGAGCGGCACAAAGGTCCAGCACATTCATGCCTTTCTTTATCCTCGCTGCCGCAACAGCACTCATTGCAGACGGCTCCTGCATATAATACAATCCGGCAAAATGGTACGGATCATTTTTAACTTTCAGCTCACCTTTAAGGCAAAAGCCCTCTGTTAAAATATCTGTCGGAACAAGTTCATAGCCTGACAATTCCAAAAAACTTTCCGTGGAGAGTTTCAGCGTGTTTACCCGCAGTCCTCGCACCGGTTCTTTATCATACTGCGCAAGAAAAACAGCGAACTCATCACCAAGCTGTTTCTCCATGCGCTCTATAAACTTTTGAGGTAATTCATGTTTCATGGTATTATATTAAATCATGTGCGCATGATAGCGCAAGCATACAGCTTGAAGATTATTCGGAGGTCAATATGTTTTTTACTCACTGCGTTCCCACCAATATTCGTTTCGGCAATGATATCATCAAAAAAGATAAAGAACTCTTTAACGCTTTCAAACACGCATTCATAGTCACGGGAGCGGCATCGGGCAGACTGAGCGGCGCCCTTGAAGATGTCATCGATGCGCTCAAGTCACTTAGCATCAAGTTCGACATTTTTGAAGGTATAGGAAACAACCCGAATATCATGCAATGCTATGAAATAGGAGCACAAGCAAGATCCATCGGTGCCGATCTGATTATCGGAATCGGCGGCGGTTCCCCCCTTGACGCCGCAAAAGCAATCGCTGTATATGCACGAAACGACATTGCGCCCACTGATATATTCAAATGCGATTTTGCAAACGGCATACTTCCCATAATTGCCGTCCCCACTACTTCAGGCACCGGAAGCGAAGTCACCCCGTGGTCAATACTTACAGTGGACGAATGGCAGACAAAGCGTTCTTTCGGGTGCAGTTCTTCATTCCCGACAATTGCATTCTTAGACCCAAAGTACACTTTCAATATGCCTCTTGATATAACTCGCAACACCGCTATGGACGCAATGACACACGGTTTTGAAAGCCTTATATCTATAAAAGCATCACCCATTACCGATGCAACAAATGCATATGCGCTCAATCTGTTTTCTTCATGCATGGAACCCCTTGCACAAGGTGATGTTGAACCTATACGAGAAAAGCTGATGCTCATATCCATGCTTACAGGCACAACGATAGCGAACACCGGCACAACACTCATGCACGCTATGGGCTATCCGCTCACTTATTTTTTGCAAGTGCCTCACGGAAGAGCAAATGTTACCGTAATGCCTGCATATCTTAATCTGTTAAAGAAAAAGAACTGCGTCAAGCTGCAGTCGGCGCTTGATGCGCTTAAACTCACGTTTAATGAACTTACAAATTATTTGGCTATGAATTTTCCTGTTGAATTTAACAGAAACGACGCCGACATCGAGTTGTGGACAACACAAACTCTATCGGCGTCATCTGTGAGGAATACAGGCATAGATGTTACGCAAGATGATATCTTGAACGCCTATGCCTCCCTTTGGGGCAATTGAAAAGTTATGCGACTTTATCGTTGACAGAACAGATATACAAGCTCGCTCTGCTGTTTGGCTTCTTCACCAAACGGAGTTTTCTGCCGTTGTCATAATCATCTGCCATAGAGTACACAAACAATTTATTGCGGCTTACCGTTTTTTCATCCGCCGCATTTCTTTCAGCACTCCTTCTTGCAGATTTACCGCATTCAGCGATAGCTGTCGAAATCAACATTCCGATAACTATTCCCGGTATAAGAAAACTGAAAAACAAACCAAATATGTTCATTATCTTTCCTCCTTTTGTATCTTTACAGGATATCTTTAATTGCGTTAAACGCTTCAATAAGTTTCCTGTTCTTCTATGTTTTGTATTATAGTATCTTGATAAGATACTTGTCAACACTTTTTTGCATTTTTTCTAAAAAACCGCTTGCACAGGGTTTCCTTTTGAGATACAATGCTTATGAGGTGATATACATGAATCGTCTGAAAGAGCTTCGCCAGCTCAATAACATGACGCAGGACGAGCTCGGAGAAAGATTGGGCATACAAAAAGCCGCCGTAAGCAAGTATGAAACAGGTCGTGTTGCGCTCCCACCCGATACTCTCATGAAACTTTGCGATATTTTTTCCGTATCTGCCGATTATATTCTCGGCAGGGACAAAGTAACGCCGCTTTTCAAAAAAAGCCGTTCTGTTTCACTCTCATACACCTCCATACCCGAGACTGTAGGCGTACCTTTAATAGGTCGTGTTCACGCAGGTCTTCCTATATTGGCAGATGAAAATATAATGGAATATATTCCAACTCCTGCAGATGATGTCGCTGTTGACGAATACTTCTACATGGAAGTTGAAGGCGACTGCATGATAGGTGATTTCATTCCCGAAGGCGCTTTGGTGCTTGTACGAATGCAGCCAATGGTCGAAAGCGGTCAAATTGCCGTTGTGCGTCTCGGCGATGAAGAAGTCCTTCTCCGCCGTGTAAAACGCCTTGACAAGCATCTTGTGCTTGTGCCGTCAAACCCCAAGTATGAACCCATGATAGTTTCGGCAAACGCTGCACAGATAGTCGGCCGAGTGGTCGAAGTAAGAATACGAAATATATAAAACAAACAAAAAGAGTCTGCTTCTTTGCAGACTTTTTTATCTCTTGACTAATTTTACCGGAGTATATCTGACCTTAAAGCCCAATGCTCTATGCAAATGATCTGCCCTCTCATCTGCAGGGAAGCAATAGCATTTTTTTCCTTCACTGAGCATCAGATTGTAGAACTTGCCAAACATCTTTTTGCCCATTCCCTGCCCTCTGAGCGAATCATCAAGAAGCCCGAGGCCCCCTATCACAACATTGTCAAGTTCTGCAGTCGTACCCATATGGAAAAGTATTTTTCCGTTCTTTCGCGATATAAAACTGCGTGAATAACCGCTTGACATACGTTGTAAGAGCTGTTCTTTAAGTGATGA
>JAFSFN010000177.1 GCA_017435185.1 Clostridia bacterium
CTTTTTTGACCTTTGCACCTTTCTTTATGCAAGCATTGGGTAATATGACCGAATCCGTGACCTCAGCTCCTTTTTCTATGACTGCGCCTGCAAATATCACACTGTGGTCAACACTGCCATCTATCTCGCAGCCCTCTGTTATTGATGAACTCTGTACTTTTGCGTTTTCGCCGATGTAATGGGGCGACATTATCGGACTCTTGCAATATATACGCCATTCTTTTTCATGCAGATCAAGTACAGGAGGGTCGCTTATGAGGTCCATATTTGCTTCCCAAAGGCTCTGTATTGTTCCTACATCCTTCCAATATCCGTTAAAGTCATAAGCATACATACGCTTACCGCCTGCAAGCATTGCCGGTATGACATTTTTGCCAAAGTCATTCTCGGAATTTTCATCCTGTGCGTCTTTTTCAAGGTATTCCTTCAATGCAGGATATGAGAATATGTAAATACCCATTGAAGCTCTGTCACTCTTAGGCTGTTTGGGTTTTTCTTCAAATTCGTATATCTTACCGTCATCGTCAGCATTCATTATGCCGAAACGGCTCGCCTCTTCCATCGGAACTCGCAAAACCGCAATGGTTGCATCAGCATTTTTTTGAATGTGATACTTTAACATACTGGCATAATTCATCTTGTATATATGATCCCCCGACAAAATCAGAACATGATCGGGATTATACTGCTCAATGAACGCAAGATTCTGATATATTGCATTTGCAGTACCTGAATACCACTGACCGCTGCTGCCCTTAACATACGGCGGAAGCACATATACACCGCCTGAATTTCTGTCAAGATCCCATGCCTGGCCGCTTCCTAAATATGAGTTGAGCTGAAGCGGCTCATACTGTGTAAGCACGCCGACAGTGTCTATGTCGGAATTTACACAATTGGAAAGCGGAAAGTCGATTATGCGATATTTCCCTCCGAAAGGAACCGCCGGCTTTGCCATGTTATTGGTAAGCACGCCCAAACGGCTTCCCTGTCCGCCTGCCAGAAGCATCGCAACTATCTTTTTCTTTCTCATGCTCTTTCCCCCTCTGTAATTGAATAATAAGCTCCTTCATACGGCAAAATCCGTATGTCTATATAATCCTCGGTACTTTTTATTACTGTAGGCTTTCTCAAATCAACACCTGAAATGAGTTTTTTAATTTTGACGGGCCTTCTAAGATAAAGCCTATAGCTTTCATGCTCCACCGGAGTAAAGTTAAACACACACAAAAGCTCTTTGCCTTTTTTATCCCTGCGTATAAAGGCTATAACACTGTGCTGTTTGTCGTCTACACTGACCCATTCAAATCCGTCCCATGAAGAATCATCATCATAAAGGGGCGTCGATTTTTTATAAAACTTATTCAGCTCACGAACAAACGAACGCATATTCTCGTGAGCCTCATAATCCAAAAGAAGCCAGTCAAGAGGCTGCATATACGCCCATTCTATGAACTGAGCAAATTCACAGCCCATAAACATAAGTTTTTTTCCGGGCTGAGCATACTGATACATAAACAACAGCCTTAACTGTTTGAATTTGTCTTCGTATGAACCGACCATCCTGCCTATGAGAGAATGCTTGCCATGCACTACCTCATCATGTGAAAACGGCAGTATATACTTTTCAGAAAAAGCATAGCACATGGGAAAAGTCACAGCTTCGTGATGATATTTGCGATACACGCTATCATAGCTCATATACTTGAGTGTATCATTCATCCAGCCCATATTCCACTTCATATCAAATCCCAGACCGCCATATTCAACAGGGGTTGTCACGCCGGGAAAAGCGGTGCTTTCTTCTGCAATCAAAACTGCATTGGCACACTCTCTATGTACAGCAACAGACAGATTCTTGATAAAGTCTATCGCCTCAAGATTCTCCCTGCCACCATATATGTTTGGTATCCATTTATCTTTATCGCGCCCATAATCACGGTAGAGCATACAGCTGACCGCATCCACGCGCAAAGCGTCTATATGGCACTCTTTAAGCAGAAATACCGCAGATGAAATGAGAAAGCTCTGCACTTCCGATTTGCCGTAGTCAAAAACAAGAGTACCCCAGCCAATCTGGTCACTCATGCGGCTGTCGCCATACTCAAACAAGGGCGTACCGTCAAAACGGCGCAAACCGTGTGCATCACGAGTAAAATGCGCCGGTACCCAGTCAGCAATTACACCTATGCCGTTTTGATGACAAACATCAACAAAATACATGAAGTCCTGCGGAGTTCCCAAACGCGAGGTTATTGAAAAATAGCCTGTTACCTGATATCCCCAGCTCCCGTCATACGGGAACTCGGTTATAGGCATTATTTCTATGTGCGTATAGCCCATTTCTTTTACATACGGAACAAGTTCATCGGCAAGACTGCGATAATTCATGCCGTTCTTCCATGATGTAAGATGCACTTCATATATGCTTATGGGCGATGAAAACGAAAATGCTTTTTTTCGGCCTCTGATATATTTGGCATCATTCCATTCATAGCCTCCTATATCCCATATTACCGAAGCGGTAGCAGGGCGTTTTTCGCTGTAAAAAGCAAACGGATCAGCTTTATAGAGCATCTCGCCGCTGTGCGTAAGTATTGCATACTTATATATGCAGCCCTGTACGACCTTGTCATTAAAGACTTCCCACACACCGCTCGTTCCGCATCTGTGCATTTTGTCTTTTTGAGTGTCCCAGCCGTTAAAATCGCCAACAACACTGACTTCTTTTGCATTGGGTGCCCATACGGCGAATCTGTATACCGTTTTTCCGTCATTTACTATTGCATGACACCCTAAAGAGCGGTATGCATATGCACTTTTACCTGTGTTAAAAAGATATAATTCGTTATCATCAAGATGCATTCGCATATGCCTGTCTCCCGATAAGCTGAAAAAATGGTTGCTTGTTATTCTATTTTATCACTAAACTACCCATTAATGGTAGTATCAAATACAATATTTACGGTTTCATCATAAGAAATATTATTTTTACAAAATTCACCATACATAAACAGGTCACTAAAACACAAAACTAACAGTGTCAATAAAGTGATGGGAGGAATGAGAAATGTCAAGTCCGAAGTCAGGAAAACAGACTATCCGATGCAATGTTTTGAGTTGTACTCACAACGAAGACTGCGGCTGTGATCTCTCCGCAATAAGCGTTGAACCCGGCTGCGGCCGTCACAGCGGTAACCCCGAAGATGAAAGTCTTTGCGGAAGCTATCAGTGCAGAAATTGCTGACGATACCCATTGGTTGATAGGAAAAATCGCTCCCGAATTTTCGGGAGCGATTGCCTTTTTCAGTCATCCAAAAGCAGTCTTGTTTTTTTGTAGACATCTCCACTGCCAAGCGTGATTATGATATCACCGCTCTGAGCATTCTTGTCTATATATGTGCGTATTTCTTCAAATGTAGATACATACTCGGTCTTTACACCCGTCTTAGCTATCGCCTCCACCATATCCTTGGCATGAATGCTTCCGTCATCGGTCTCTCTGCCGGGATATATATCGGGAACTATGACCTCATCAGCATATTTGAAACAGTCAAGATTATCCAGAAAAAGTGTTTTTGCTCTCGTGTAGCTGTTACACTGGAAAACGCACCACAGCTTTTTATGAGGATAACGGGCAGCGGCCGACAAAACCGCGCCTATTTCAGCAGTATGATGTGCATAGTCGTGGAAAACCTTTATTCCGTTTCTCTCACCGTAGAACTCAAAGCGACGGCGTGTGTTCTTATATTTTGCAAGCGCATTGATTATAGGCTCGTTTTCAACACCCAGTTCTATCGCCGTAACTATTGCGGCAATTGAGTCTATGATGCTGTGCTGACCGGGAACATTAAGCACAACTCTGAAAAGTTTTTCGCCATTACAAATAAGGTCATATGAGGGATTGCCCATCTCGTCATACTCAATATTTTCTGGTGTATATTGAGCATCACTCATGCCAAATGAAATGCTTCGTATTTCTTTGAATTCTTCCATTAACGCCTTGACTCTGAAATCATCGGTACAGCCGATAAACAGGCCGTCTTCGGGAAGTAATCGCAGATATTTTCTGAACGCATTGACTATATTTTCGATGTTTCCGTAATAATCCAAATGGTCATTATCTATATTGTTTATTATTGCGATAGTGGGACGAAGCGTCAAAAAACTTTCGACATATTCACATGCCTCGGTTATGAACACATCGCTTGAGCCTACGGAAACTCCGCCACCCATGAAATCAACAAAACCGCCCACATGAATCGTTGCATCGAGCTTGCTTTCGTGGGATATGAGTGCAAGCATTGAGGTTATGGTAGTCTTTCCGTGACAGCCTGCAACGCCGACCACCTTTTCATAGCCTTCACTGAGCTGACCCAAAGCCACACTTCTTTCAAGTTCGGGAATATTATGTTCCCTTGCGTACACTCTTTCGGGATTGTTCTCTTTTATTGCGGCAGAATATATAACAAGCTCGGCATCCCCGACATTCTCGCTTTTCTGGCCTATTGCAACACTTATTCCGTCCTTTTCAAGCTGCTCGGTAAAGGGTGATACATTCGCATCGGAGCCTTTAACACTGTAACCTCTTGCGGCAAGAATTCGTGCAAGGCCGCTCATTGAACAGCCGCCTATTCCGATAAGGTGAATCTTGTTGTGACCTTCAATGTGTGTCATGCTTCTTTCCCTCCAAATATGATTACACAAAGTATTATATACAAATCAGGTTAAAATCGTTCTGCAAACACTTACGAACTCAGCATCGCTGAAACTCTTTGCAGCGTCCTCTGCTTTTTCACGACTTTCAAATATGCCAAATACAGCACTTCCGCTTCCCGTCATAACAGCACCCATAGCACCGCATTCAATCATTCGCTGTCTGAAAATCGCAATTTCCGGAGCTATCTTTTCTGCTTCACTTTCAAGGGCATTAAAAAGATTGTTTGCAACACCCACTCTGTCGCCTTTATTAACAGCAATCACCATCGCTTCAGTATCTGCTTTTTGAAGCGGAAGCGTAATACTCGAAAACAGTTTCGGTGTACTTATACCCATTTTACCCTTAACCACGAGCAAGTCAAGCGGTATTGTATTTATCGGCGTGAGCAGTTCGCCTATTCCCTCAGCAACACAACAGCCGCCCATCATGCAGAAAGGCACGTCCGCTCCTATTGTTTTGCCAAGGCGCATAAGCTCGTCCCATCCAAAAGCACCGTATATTTTCTGCAATCCCAAAAGCACCGCCGCCGCATCTGCGGAAGCACCGCCCATGCCTGCTTCACTCGGTATGCCTTTTTCTATCCTGATATGAACACCGCCTCCGCTCTTTTCGCAATATGCCCTTGCGGCACGAAAAGCCGTATTATTTTCGGGCAGAGGAAGTGAACAGCTTACACATATATCGTCAGCCTTTTCAAGATACACAGTATCATGCACGCTGACACTATGCATTATGGATTGCAAGTCATGGTATCCATCCGCTCTTTTTGCAAGCACAGACAGTGTAAGATTTATCTTTGCATAAGCATTTATTTTTTCCATGTGTATATTATACTCCTTTCTGTCAATACTCGCATTATCTAATTTATGAGGTGAGCAAAATGAAAAAAAGAGTTTTGAAAAATGTACTGACAGCAAATGCCGCAATAATGAGTCTGCTCATATTATTCTTTATTTCAGGCAATTATTTCTGTACATCAGGCGAAGCCGCTGACGAAAATACTTACGAATCGGTACTTCGTCTGCACATAATAGCAAACAGCGACAGCGCAGAAGATCAGGCTGTAAAATTAAAAGTGCGTGATGCATTGTTAGCATATGAAAAAGAAGCCATGAACGCCGTGTGTGACAAAGCACAAGCAAAGGAAATCCTGATGTCACACGGCTCACAAATATTATCGCTCACAGAAAACGTGCTCAAAGAAAACGGGTTTGATTATTCGGCACAACTCATGCTGGGAGAATTTGTTTTTCCGACTCGTGAATACGGCGATAAAACATACCCTGCAGGAACATATGAAGCACTTCGCATAGTTTTGGGTGACGGCGCAGGCAAAAACTGGTGGTGTGTAATGTTCCCGCCATTATGCATATTAGAAGTCAATGATGGGAAAATTGAGCAAGAGAAGCTGAGTTTTGACAGCTTGCTTCTCGATTTAATCAAAAGCATTGACGGAGGGTTGATATGGAATTCAATAAAAGAAAGCTGGCCTTTCTGCTTGCAATAATTGTCCTTGTATGCTCTACTCTTGCACCCGTTGCATATGCAGCCGTATACAAAGTAGGCTCAAGAGGCAGCGAGGTAAAAACCATTCAGACCAAACTGAAACGATGGGGATATTACACAGGATCCGTTGACGGTATATTCGGAAGCAAAACAAAAGAAGCAGTCATTCGCTTTCAAAAGAAAAACGGACTTACCGCCGACGGCATTGTAGGCAATCAGACACTAAAAGCGCTGGGCATGAGCACATCCTCATCTTCCGGTTCATCAAGCAGTAGCGGAAATCTTTATCTGCTCGCACAGCTTGTATACGGGGAGGCAAGAGGTGAACCGTATAAAGGTCAGGTAGCTGTTGCGGCGATAGTCCTTAACAGAGTAAAAAGCTCATCATTTCCCAACAGCATACCCGGAGTTATATATCAAAGCGGAGCATTTTCGGTAGTCGATGACGGCCAGATAAACCTCACTCCGAACGAAACAGCGATTAAGGCCGCAAGGGATGCAATGAATGGCTGGGACCCTACAAACGGCTGTCTTTACTACTATAATCCTGCCAAGACAACAAACAAGTGGATGCTGTCAAAGCCCGTAAAACTCGTAATCGGCAGTCATGCATTCTTTTAGGAGCGTGAAAAACATGTCACAGAAAACAAAACGCATAATAGAAAGAGCAATAGTACCGTCAGTTCTGACGATAGCACTGATAAGTGTATGCTTTTGGGGAATAAGCGAAAGCACACAGGCAGAAAATTACAAGCAAACGACCGAATCGGTATACCGCAGAGTATTCACGGAACTGTGCGATGATTTTTCCAACATGGAAGTCGCATTGAGCAAGCTCAGAGCCGCATCGACTCCGTCTCGCTATATTCTTCTGCTTGATGACATATGGCGTCTTTCAGGCTCGGCAGTAAGCCTCATGTCCCAGGTACCGTCATCCCATGTTGACACAAACGAGCTTAACAGCTTCGTTGTACGTGTAGGCGACTATTCTCATGCGCTCACAAAAAAATTGCTCAAGGGCGAAGCACTGAGCGAGGATGATACAAAACAGATAAAGGCACTGCAGGAAAAGTGTGCCGAGATATCCGAAGAACTTAATGTTCGCCTTGCAGACGGCAATTTCCCGATAACGGCGCTTGACAGCGAGGGTTTCTTCACATCTTCTCAGCAGGATGGCGATAACTATAAGGATACCGAAGGAATAAACGAATTTCCGACCCTGATATATGACGGACCTTTCTCCGAGAGTACAGAAAAAGCTCAGGCAAAGGGCGTTACGGGAGACAATGTAAGCGAAGAGGAAGCTCTTGAAATAGCAAGATCTGTACTTGAAGTAAGCGGTGAACCCTCTCAGCAGGGATTCAGCAACGGTACCATTCCCTCATATGACTTTACTTTCGAGGATGAAAAAGGTAATTATGCCGATATTTCGATAACACGGCAGGGTGGAATGCTTCTTTGGGCAATGAAAAGTTCCGCTGACGGTGCGGCGCAAACCGAAACTGCTTCAAACGAACCTACACACAACACAAACAGCAGTTCAGCACAAAAAAACAGCACATCTTCTCCGACAGATAACACAGAGCAAGGCAATAAAGACAATACAAGCGAGCCCAACAAAAATGAAACTCAGAAGCTGAATGATGCGGCACTTAAAAAGCTCATCAAGCTGGGTTTTGAAAATATGCAGCCCACATATGCACAATATTACAACGGGGTCGTTGTCATAAATTTTGCGGCCACGCAGGACGACGTTATCCTCTATAACGACCTTGTGAAAGTCTGGATAGAACGAAGCTCTCTTGAAGTTGTTGGGATTGACGCAAGGAATTATCTTTTCAGCCACACACAGCGAGAACTTAAAGAACCTCAAATTACACTTGAAGAAGCTCGTGAAAAGCTGTCAAAAGAGCTTAATGTTCAGGACAGCAACATAGCCCTCATTCCTCTCACACCCCAAACAGAGGTGCTTTGCTATGAATTCAAGGCAACCATAGACAACGACGAATATATAGTCTATGTTAATGTTGAAACCGGCGAAGAAGAAGAAATATATAAAATTATAAACACGGAAACGGGTCAGCTCGTCATTTGACAAGCTCATTTAATTCGAGCATAATATATATGTGTTTGACCCTTATGATTACTTAAAAATCGAAACTGCAAAATTACTGAGAAGCAGCGTATATAGTAATGCTTTGCCTATCGACATAAAATGTTGTTCCACAGGCTTTGAGCTCAATACGCCGCTTCCTCTTATTGTAAAAGCAGATGCATGCCAATGGGCAAAGGCAATTTCTTCTTCATCGTCACAACTGTTTTCTTCCGTAGAAGCAGTAGGCGGTCACATCTGCTTTTCGCTTTCCGATAAAGCATATTCTTGTTGCCTTGATTCGATTTTAAGAGAAGCAACACCTCTTGATGCACTGTCATCGTTTGAAAGTAAAGCCGAATATACATATATGCGTATGCTTATGCTTTCTCGCAATAAAAACTCAGGATTTATATGCGATGACAGCATTAAAAGAGCATTGTGGCTTTCTTTTGCACTCGTCGGCAAGAAAAGCAATGCGGCATTGAATGCCGCCTGCGATGCAGCATTGGCCATCGGCAA
>JAFSFN010000178.1 GCA_017435185.1 Clostridia bacterium
AGCCAAATCATCACCCGTGCCTTGCAGAAACTCATTAAGGACAACGACCTACCGCCCGTAGTTTTTCATAGCTTACGACATTCAAGCATCCCCTACAAGCTGAAGCTCAACGGCGGCGATATTAAGTCTGTTCAGGGCGACTCAGGACACGCTCAAGTAAAAATGGTTACTGATGTGTATTCTCACATCATAGACGAGGACAGACGGCTCAATGCTCAAAGGTTTGAAGAAACCTTCTATCAAAAGAAAAACCCGTCAGAGGTCAACGGAGCGACCGCAGAGCCAAAGAAAGAGCCGCAAGGCATAACTGAAGAAGCGATGCTAAACTATATGGTTCAAAACCCCGACTTCTTACAGAAGTTCAAAGTCCTACTCGGTGTAGGAAACTAAATACAAAGCACAACGGCAAGATCACTAAATGGTCTTGCCGTTTTCTTTTCGCTTTAATGTGTAGAAAAATTCATAATTTTATGTTATACTAATTTATAATTAGGAATGAAGAGGTAGGTGTGAAGTAATGAAGAAACCCAAAGAGTATAAAGTTAGCTCTACGCTTTTCTATATAGCTTCTGTTTTGTTTTTCTTATCAGCCGTTTTATGTTTTGTTGGTGGAGATCATAATTCTATGGGCGTTATATGGTTATGTCTCGGTTCGACATTTCTATGTTTAGGCTCTGTTTTCCTGAAGAAATCAAAAGAGAATTTTGAGAAAAACGAAGATATAGAGAATAAATAAGGTTTTTACTTAGCAAGAAAAAATGCGGTACTCGGTAACAGACCGAGGTACAAGCGATTAAATAAAGGCATCTTGTGGGAATATAACCGTTTCCCTAAATCCGAACCCCTTGCTAATTCCCATCTAATTAGACGGTCGAAAACGGGGTAAAATTAGCAGTAATTCCGTAACACAGCTTAACACTCATAGTGCGAAAAAGCCTTGAAAATACGGGATTATCGGGTACAGGAAGTGACTCTACAACCGAGTTTCGAGGTCACTCCTAAGCGAAAGGCCACTGGTTCGAATCCAGTATGGCGCGCCAAAAAAAGACAGGTTTTGCAAAAAAACTGTCTTTTTGATTGCATAAAAATTTTAATACTCACAGAATTGCTCAAACAATTTGTTTATTGCAATTTCTGCATCGTAGTAATTTTCGGGGAAGGTATTACTGCCGTGAGCATCTATGATTGAGCCGTCCTGCAAAGTTATGGAAAGGCTGAAGCCTTCGCCGTCGAGAATATGTTGGTTTGACTTTTTGAAGCCGTTCCAAAGGTCGAGACGGTATTCTGTTGCTATATCAGAAAGGTCTTTAAGTATATCTTCGCTGCAATTTGTTGTGTATGTGTCTGAAAGCGTTTCGACACAAATTTGAGCTCCTTTCTCTGTTTTTTCTATGCTGTATGTATAGAAACTTTCTGATGATGTACCGTGATGAGAAAAAGAGAACGATTGAATTTTGAGCGGTTCTTGTAAAGGCTTTTTTTCTGTTGTGCAACCGGTAATAAGAATTAAAAATGCTACTGCAAGAACAGATATGATGAGTTTTGACAAGGTGTATTTCATGATAACGATGCTCCTTTTTACGAAAACAGTAAAACCGCTGTTAAACTTATTTTAACAGCGGTTTTGGACGTTCTCAATCTTTTATTATTATTAAGCCTTGTTTTTAACTGCGCCAAAGATATAGAGAACAGGAAGGACTAAGCCCATAAGAAGGTTGACAACGGAGAATGAACCGCCGCCGACAACATTCAATATTGAACCTATAACACAGAGAACTGCTACGATAGCACCCCATACGATGCACTTCTGAGCATTTTCGGGCTTGTTGCAGTTTTTAACACCGATTATACCGGCGATAAACTGTGCAACTGCGCTTACGAGTGTGAAGATACCGGCCGTGTAAAGAAGACCGGATGAAAGAGCACCGTCACTGAGCAAGAGCAATGCAGCTATGCCGAGAATAGCGATGATACCTGTGATTATGGCAATAGCGCCGAAGATAATCATAAGAATACCTGTTACTTTGAGAAATTTTGCGCCTTTTGCTTCTGTTTTGATTTCCATTTTTCTCTCCTCCAAAAATTGGTTTATTTTCAATAAACACATATTGTGTTTTATTGAAGCAATGTAATGTTTTTATTTATTCAAAGGACTGCCGCAATATTCACAACAACCGTTTGAATCCGGAGTAGTAGTAGCCCGACACATGGGGCATATTACCGGCTTTTTGGGAGTGCTTGCCGCAATTGTGCTTTCTCTTTCTTGCTGACGCATTTGCACAAGTGCTTGCTTTATCTCATTACCCATCTCGGAATATTCGATGAAATCCGGATGATTTCGAGGATTGAATTGCTGTTGCCCCAAAATTGTACCCAGTATACCGGGATTGATCAGTGCTCCCTCGGATTCTACATAAACAGTCGAGCTGTTCAACTGGAAGCGCATGTCATCGAAATACGGGTGATTGACGCGGATGGTTACATAGAAATCATAATTCCATGTATAGCGAGGCGGATTATAGCTTACTTCGCGGCCGTCATCCAACCTGCGCTTTTCTTCACTGCGATCCTCGTCAATATCAAAGTCACAGCCGGTAATTTGAGAAAAGTCGATAACATCGGGATTCTCAGAACGTATATCGTTTGTTCTTACAACCATCAACTTACGATTGTCTTCATCGAAGACCACTTTTATATAGCGACCTATTGTGCGTGTGATATTGAACGCTTCAACTTTTTTGCTGTTTTCTTCTCTGTACGCAAGTTGTTGTCTGATATCTTCGACGGTACTGTGACGACGGTCGTCAAACCAGTAAGAAAGCTTTTTTGCGCAGTGTTTGCACAAATTGCCGTCTTCCAATTTGCGGTTGCCCAAAAGGCCTATCTCGCCGCCGCATATGTCGCATTCTTTTTTATCGAACAGTTTTCCGAAAAGTCCCATAGCCGAGCCTCCTGCTCTGTAAAAAATTATTCAGCTGTTGCTTCGGGTGCTGCTGCTTCGCCTGTTGCTGTGATGCTTGCGATGATAGCCTGAACATCTGCATCTTCGAGGCTGATTTTGCCGCTGGATGTTTCAAGGAAGATGTTGACCTGATACTGCTGATCGTTTGCATCTTCTTCTGTCCAGATGACTGTGATGGGAAGATCAAAGCTCTTGCCTGTGAAGCCTTTCCATTCACGACCGCCGAGAGTCAAAGGCTCGATGTCTGTTGCTTCGTCGTACCATTCTTTGTCGGGTGTGAGCAAAGAAGAATTGGGACCGTAGTAAGTAACATGAATATAGGGCTTTGTAAGAGTGTCAAACTCTGTTTCGCCGCCCTTAACGATCTGAACCTGATCGGGGTTTGTTGCACCCTCAACATCGGAGAATATATCTGATACCGGGAATGCTTTCCAACCTTTGGGAACCATTGCGCTGACATTACCTGCATCAAAAACTTCGCCTGTTATTTCATCGGGATTGCCGCCGTTCTGTGCGGGGTCGTTGTTTTCAGCGGGCTTGCTGCAACCGACAAATGCGGACGCCAACATAACCAAAACCATCATTAATGCCAATACTTTTTTCATTTTTTCATTTCCTCCATTGATATAAAAGTTTTATTTTTGGGCTGTATCAGCCTTTGCCCCTATGTTATTTAACACAATGACACTGATAAAACAGTTTTTTGTGTTTGGATAAACTTGAAATTTATGATATAATTATATAGCTATCGATTTATATAGCTATCGAGGCGGTCTCTGTCTTCGTTGGCGCGCTTACAGAGACTTTTGAAAATAAGGGCACCCCGATAATGAGGCCTAAACCAGCATTAAGGCAAAAGTCAGCCGTATACCCTTCTTCGGCAACCTTATATTACGAATTGTATCGATTATGATAACAATTGTCCCCACACTTGGGGAATTTTGAAGTGTGGGGAATTACGGTTTTTCCTAAAAAAGTGTGGGAAAAAGTGTGGGATTGCATAATTTGAGCAATATAAATGGTCAAGGGAGCGGCTTTATGCGGAAATCATTTGGAATCATTTCGGTTGCGGCAATGCTTGCGTTTTATTTGTCGGGCTGCAGTGCAATAAGTAACGGAGGAATGAACATGGCAGTAGCATACGGAGTAACAACGGTGCTTTCTTTATTGTTGCTTGTAGCTTATTGTTGCTGTGTGCAAAAAAAGGAAGTTTGGTTCATTCTGTTGTTTTCTTCCGTGCTTGTTGTGAATATCGGATATCTTACATTGTCAATATCAAATATTCTTTTGGAAGCACTGCTTGCAAATCGCATAGCTTATTTAGGCTCGGTTTTTTTGCCGATGTTCATGATGCTTATAATTCTTGATGTAACCAAGCTTAAATATAAAAAATGGTTGCCTGTTTTGCTTATAATTGTAAGTATGCTGGTTTTCTTTATTGCGGCAAGCCCGGGTTATCTTGATATTTACTACAAGGAAGTAACGCTTGAAAAGATAAACGGAGTTTCGGTACTCAAGAAGGTATACGGTGCGTGGCATTGTGTGTATCTGTATTATTTGATGACATATTTTGCGGCCATGATAGGCGTTATAATATATGCAAGTACAAGAAAGCGCATAAGATCAATAAGCCATTCTTTTGTGCTTGTTGCCGCAGTGATTGTAAATATCGGTGTTTGGCTGCTTGAACAGTTGGTAAATCTGGATTTTGAGTTTTTATCCGTTTCATATGTAATAAGTGAGCTCTTCCTTTTGGGAACATATTTGTTGTTGCAGGACGGCGAAAAAGTTACAGCTGTTCAAACTGCCTGCAACGATTCTGAAAATGTAGGCAATAGTACCGATACGCTCGAAATCGAAGAAAAAGAAATAAAGGAAGATGGGGAACAACCAAATATATCTGCCCAAAAATGCGAGCATTTTGTGCGCAGTATAGCGGACCTTACACACACCGAACGCATGATATATGATTTTTATATTGAGGGAAGAACAACAAAAGATATAATGCAAGAACTGAACATAAAGGAAAATACGCTTAAATTCCACAATAAAAACATATACGGAAAACTTGGCGTATCTTCACGAAAACAGCTTGTAGAGATAGCGAGAATGATAGAAAAATAAGACTGATTAAATAAAGGGGGACATATTCCCTCTTTTTTTATTAATAAGCAAATATTAATGGTTAAAACGACAAAATGCAGTAAAAAGTGCATATAAAAGTGCTGAAATGTGTCAATCAATCTTGTCAAAAAGTATGCAAAAGTGTAAAATGTTATGGCGTATAATCAGTTTCTAAAACTGAAACAAAAAAGGAGGAACCCCATGAAACGCATTTTGGCTATCCTGCTTGTATTGGCAATGGCATTGAGTGTTGCCGCTTGTCAGGAAAAACCCGTAACAGGTGAAAATCAGGACCCCGCTGCAAGTCAGCAGCCCGAAGATGTTGCAAATGCTGCACAGCAGATAATCGAAGGTAAAGAATTCGAGCGTGTTTATAAAACATACTTCACTTCTTCATATGCATCCTTCAACTACTACAGCACAGCGTATGCGACTGTTCGCGAGATAATTGCAAACTGTATAGACGGTCTTGTTGAGCCTAACACATACGGTGTGTATGTTCCCTCTCTCGCTGAGAGCTGGAAGTCAAACGAAGATCAGACAGTTTGGACATTCAAAATCCGTGAAGGTTTGAAGTGGGTAGACCACACAGGCGCAGAGACAGAATATGAAGTAACCGCTCAGGACTTCGTTGACGGTATTCGCTATATCGGCGATCCTCTCAACGGTGCATATTCACTCCGTGTTATCCGTAATCTTATTTCGGGTCTGTATGATTACTACTGGACACTTGATGACATAGACAGCGGCACGATAACAGATCAGAAACGTGAAGATGTTGTTGCTTCCTTTGACGAAATGGTCGGCGTAAAGGCTGTTGATGAGTATACAGTAGAATATACTCTCGAAAACAGTGCTCCGTACTTCCTTTCGCTCATAGAGAGCAGTATGCTCATGTTGCCTGTTGAATATGACTATGCTGTTGCATTGGGCGATGATTTTGCAGTTGATAACGAGCATATGCTCTATTGCGGTGCATACTATGTATCAGCTTTTGAGCGTGACAAGGCTATCACACTCACAGCAAACCCCAATTACTGGGATAAAGAAAACATTACTATCGACACTATCGAATATCAGATGATTCCTGACGGTACAACATCACTTGAAATGTTCAAGCGCGGCGAAATCGACTATGCAAGCGTTGAAGCAGAAGCATATCTTTCCTTGCAGGGCACTGAATGGGAGGACAACCTCTTGCCCACAAGCCACAGCTTCTCCACAAACTATTTGTGGCTCGACTTTGCAGGCGAAAACCCCGAGTTCAACAAGTTCATCAACAACGAGAACTTCCGCAAGGCTTTGATGTATTCGCTTAACCGTGAATCGCTTGCATCATTGCGTGAACCTGTAGATCCGTCAAGAATACTGCGTAACACAATCAATGCAGAAGGCGCTATCTATGACAGCAACGGTGTTGACTACACAGATTACAGCCCCCTCAAGGAAATTAAGGAAACTGATTATAACCAACCTGAACTTGCAAAGCAGTATATGGAAGCTGCAATTAAGGAATTGTGTGATGAAAACGGCAACATCATCGGTTGCGAAGCAGGTACTGTTGACTATTTGCCCGTATGCAGCTTTGATGTAGACGGCAAATTGCCTGTTACCATTTGCTATGTCGGTACAGATGATGAATCCGAAATCATCATGGCTCAGCTGTTCAAGGCTATGATTGAAGAGTCTATTGGCGCTGAATATATTGATTTCCAGATACAGGCTTACAGCGGCTGGACATACGGAACGGTTGCAGATCCTCTCAACTATGACATCTACTTCGATTCACTCTCCACAGGTTATGCCGATCCTTCGGGCATACTTACCCGTATGACCACTGACGGTGCTGAGAATGTCGGTAAGTATGATGTTCCCGAATATGATGCACTCATCGAAAAGGCACTCAATGCTGCTACATTTGAAGAGAGATTGCAGTATTTTGCAGAGGCAGAAGCATATCTTTGCAGCAACGGTTTTGTAATTCCCTTTATCTCATCGCTCAGAGGCTATTACATGAGCTATTCTGTTCCCTACACATCACCGTTGACTCTCTACGGCAACACAAAGTATAAGGGCACTCTTGTCATGTCAGAACCTCTGACAAAGGCCGAGTTTGAAACATTGGATGCTGCTTATGAAATAGAAAGAGCAGAAGCACTCAGCGCTAAGTAAGTTAAGTGATATCACAACAACGATTCTTCGCCCTGCCGCATGAAGCAGGCAGGGCGAAGTTTTTTTGAAACTGTCAGTATCGGAGGCCTATAGTGGGAAAATATATACTGAAACGTACACTCAATTCGTTGATCACCGTCGTTATAGTTTTTGTATCGGTGTTCATGCTGCTCCGCCTTATGCCGCTGAGCGGCTATTTCCCGCAGGAAATGCTCAAAGAGACTGACGAAGCAACTCGTATGTCATATTTGCGCAATCAGGGTTTGCTTGACCACCCGGTGGTGCAGCTTGGCCGATTTGTGGCAAATCTTTTCCAAGGTGACCTTGGGAGAAGTCTTACCGTTTATCCTAAAGTTCCCATTTCAACATTGCTTGCCGAGAAAATACCTATTACTGCGGCTTTCGGGTTTTCAAGTATGCTTTTGGGCATAGTGCTTGGATTGTCTCTCGGTCTTTTGATGGTACGATTTAAGGATCGCTGGGGCGATCGACTCGGCACAGGTTATATCCTTATCGTGCGCGCAATACCAAATCTTATATATCTGTTCTTTATTCAGGTTTGGGTATCACTATGGCTCGATTTGCCAATGGTGTTTGATAAAGATATTCCCTCTTCCTGGATATTGCCGGTCATATGCCTTGCGCTTGGCAGTATTGCGTGGTATGCGCTTTGGCTGCGCCGCTTCATGGTAGATGAAGAAAATCGTGACTATGTAAAATTTGCGCTTGTAAAGGGTCTGCCCAAAAAGCAGGTCTGGAAGCGTCATGTGTTCAAAAATGCGATAATACCGCTGGTCATATATCTGCCCAGCGATCTGTTGTTTATAATTTCAGGCTCGTTGGTAATAGAAAGCCTCTATTCCATACCGGGTACGGGCGGATTGCTCACCACCGCTATTAAAAGTCAGGACAATAATCTTGTTCAGGTAATAGTGCTCATGTATGCTATACTGTCAGTCATCGGCGTATTCTTGGGTGACTTGCTTGTTGCCGCGGTCGATCCGCGAATCAAACTGACCGAGGAGGCATAAAGGTATGGAGAATATGCAAAATACAAAGTCGAGCCGTACACTTAATCCGCTCAAATTCCGTGCCGCTGTGTTTGACAATATGCTCAGTGAAGACACGGGCTATTCAAATTACTCATACTGGCGTTCCACTATCCGTACTTTCTTCAAGAATAAAGCGGTGTTAGCGCTTGTGATACTGATTTCGTTGATAATCATAATGAGCTTTGTTTATCCGCTTGTATCTCCTGTTGACCCAAATAAAGTTTCGCTGTTCCCTCTTGAATGGAATAATCGTCCGAATTCAGAGCATTGGTTCGGTACTGATACGCTTGGTCGTGATATATGGACACGAGCATGGTACGGCGTAAGAAATTCATTCCTGCTTGCGCTCTGTATCGCCATATCCGATGTCGGTATCGGTATGATAGTGGGTGCTATTTGGGGCTATAACAAAAAACTCGATCCCATCATGATTGAAATATACAATGTTATTACCAACATCCCATCAACTGTGTACCTCGTGCTTCTTGCATATATTATGAACACGAGCTATTTGACTTTGTTTATTTCAATGGCATCGCGAGGCTGGATTGTTGAGGCTCGATTCTTCAGAAACAGAATACTTTCCATTCGTGACAGTGAATATAATGTGGCGTCACGCTGTCTCGGTACACCGATGCGCCGAATCGCCACAAAGAATATCATTCCTCATATAATAAGTCTCATAATAATGGAGGCCGCTTTATGTATTCCGTATTCCATCGGCTCAGAGGTTTTCTTGGGTTTTGTCGGTGTCGGTCTTCCTGTTGACGCTATAACACTGGGAAATATCGTTAATCAAGGTCGTGCATCTTTTACTTTGCATCCCTATCAGATGCTTCTGCCGACTATTATTTTGTGCATAATCACGGTTGCGTTCTATGTTATCGGCAATAAGTTTGCCGATGCGTCGGACCCCCGTAACCATGTTTGAGAAAGGGGTGCGGAAGTATGAATAATAACGGACATAACGGCCCCTGCATTTTTTCGGCAAAGGATGTTGAAATAAAGTTCAATCTTCGCGGCAAAGTGCTCACTGCCGTACGAGGTGCTTCGCTCGATTTGTATGAGGGCGAGACTCTTGCCATTGTAGGCGAATCAGGCTGTGGCAAATCAGTGTTTACAAAGTCGTTCATCGGTATGCTTGATAAAAACGGCAGCATCACGGGCGGACAGCTTCGATATCGTGATGAGGAACTTACAAATTATAAGACAGAAAAAGAATGGCTCAGCGTGCGAGGCAAAAAAATTGCCATGGTTTTTCAAGACCCGATGACTTCGCTCAATCCCGTTCGTACTATCGGCGAACAGATAACCGAGGTCATTACATGGCATTTCGGTACAGAGCATGAGCAGGCAAAAGACGAAGCTATTAAAATACTTAAAAAAGTCGGAATCAATGATGCTGAATTCCGATATAAGCAGTATCCTCATGAGTTTTCAGGCGGTATGCGTCAGCGTGTAGTAATTGCAACAGCAATTGCTTGTCGTCCCGAAATACTCATATGCGATGAACCGACAACGGCACTGGATGTCACGGTGCAGGCACAAATATTGAACCTCATTCGCGAACTTCAGAAAGAACTGAAAATGACGGTTGTATACATCACGCATGACCTTGGTGTTGTTGCCAATGTTGCTGATTGGGTGGGTGTTATGTATGCAGGTCAGATAGTTGAGTACGGCACTGTGCATGAAATATTCCGTGAAGCCGTACATCCGTATACAAAAGCATTGCTCCAGTCAATGCCTCAGCTTGGTATAAAGGGGCATGACCTCTATTCCATCAAGGGTACGCCGCCGAATCTGTTCAAAGAGATAAAAGGCGATGCTTTTGCGCCCCGCAATTCCGATGCTATGGAGATAGATTTTGAAGAAGAACCGCCGATGTTCCAAGTATCAGACACTCATTATGCAAAGACGTGGCTGCTTCATCCGTATGCAAAGGAACATCTTGAAACGATAAAGAAGCGAGATGCTCAGGCAGGACAGGAAAAGAAAACGGCTGAACCTTTCTGTTATGATGGAGCGCAAAAACTGCTTCAGGTCAAAAATTTGACTGTCAAGTTTAAGCTCGGCAACAAGGAATTCCGTGCGGTTGATGATGTCAGCTTCGATATTTACAAAGGCGAAACGCTGTCGCTGGTAGGCGAATCAGGCTCCGGTAAGACTACTATAGGTCGCGCAATAATGCGCATCTACAATAAAGTTGACGGCGATATCATATTCAGAGGCGAGCCTATTACGGGCAAGCTCGATAAGCAGAAGACCAAGAAGCTCCATATGGAGATGCAGATGATATTCCAAGATC
>JAFSFN010000021.1 GCA_017435185.1 Clostridia bacterium
AGCGGAGATAACAACCTTCTTTGCGCCTGCTGTAAGGTGAGCAGATGCCTTTTCGATTGTTGTGAAAACGCCTGTGGATTCAACGATGTATTCAGCGCCGCACTCTTTCCAGGGGATCTGGGAAGGATCTGTGCAAGCATAAACATTGACCTTCTTGCCGTTAACTACGATAGCGCCTTCTTCAGCGTAAACTTCGCCGTCAAATCTGCCGTGTACTGTATCATACTTGAGCATGTAGGCCATGTATTCGGGATCGATGAAAGGATCATTGATGCCGACTACTTCGATTTCAGGGTTTGCAATGGACGCACGGAATGTCAAACGACCGATACGACCGAAACCGTTAATACCAACTTTTACCATTGTTCTTTCCTCCATTATGTATAAAATAAATTTTTACCGAGTTTGTGCAATCTCTCACACATACTTAATATTAGTATAATTGCCTGAATTATGCAAGCTAAATTTTTGTCAATCTTTTATTTCCGTATGACAGAATTACTGCTCATTATCTATGTTTATGGTCTCTCCGACAATGTAAAGCGGTCTGCCTTTGAGTTCGTCATACATACGGTTCATATATGCGCCTTGTATGCCCAAAGCTAAAAGCGTCAGGCCGTTCAAAAGACCAAGTCCGCACAAACCCCATATCCAGGGAGCAAGACCCACTGTAAGTGAGCAGATAAGACTTGCAACAAAGCCTGCGAGCGAAACAGCGGTCACAAAGCCACCGACGCCTGTCGCCAAAGTGAGCGGTCTGTCGGAAAAGCCGATAATACCGTCAAACGCAAGGCGAAGCATCTTTTTGAGCGTATACTTTGTTTTGCCTGCATATCTTTCGTGACGGACATACTCAACGGGAACAGCTTCAAAGCCCATCCAGCCGCTCATGCCGCGCAGGAAGCGGTTATGCTCACGCATTTTCAAGAATACATCGGCAACCTTGCGGTCAATAAGGCGGAAATCGCCTGTATCGAGCGGAATGGCATTTGCGCTCATGGCCGCAAGCAAGCGATAGTAGCAGAATGCGGTGAACTTTTTGAATATTGTCTCGCCCTCTCTCTTGAGGCGCTTGCCGTATGCAATATCGGCACCGTTTTCCCAAGCCTTAACAAGGTCTGCAATTACCTCGGGCGGATCCTGAAGGTCTATGTCGATTATGACGAGTGCATCACCCTTTGCGGCATCCATACCGCAGGTAACAGCAAGCTGGTGACCGAAGTTTCTCGCAAATGAAAGCACCTTGACATGAGGATTCTTTTTTGCAATCGCACGGAGCTTGCTCATCGTGCTGTCACGACTGCCGTCATTTACATAGATTATTTCGTAAGGATAGCCTATGTCACGCATGGCCTTGTCCATACACTCGAAAGAATACTCTACAACCTCTTCTTCGTTGTAGGCAGGCATAATCAGCGATATCATCTTTGTCTTTTCCATAGCCATACTTCTCCTTTATTTTTTGAAAGCGGGTATTTTATATCATTATAACGCTTTATTTCGATATCGACAATTGTTTATTGAAATCCGCTCCAAATATTGTATAATATACATCAAAGGCGTAAATACTTAATTTTTCAAAAAAGGAGATATAACACAATGGCACTCGTAACAACCAAAGAAATGTTCAAGAAGGCATACGAAGGCGGCTATGCTATCGGCGCATTCAATGTCAACAACATGGAGATCATCCAGGGCATCACAGAAGCTGCAAAAGAACAGCAGGCTCCCTTGATCCTTCAGGTAAGCTCCGGCGCAAGAAAGTATGCTAACCACACATACCTCGTAAAGCTCGTTGAAGCTGCCATCATCGAAACAGACCTTCCCATCTGCCTCCACCTCGACCACGGTGATACATTTGAGCTCTGTAAGAGCTGTATCGACGGCGGCTTCACTTCCGTTATGATCGACGGCAGCCACCACGACTACGAAGACAACGTAGCTCTCACAAAGAAAGTCGTTGAATATGCACACGATCACGGCGTAGTCGTTGAAGGCGAACTCGGCAAACTCGAAGGCGTTGAAGATGATGTTAAGGTCGCAGAGGGCGAAGGCTCCTACACAGATCCTGACCAGGTTCTCGATTTCGTAACACGCACCGGCGTTGACTCACTCGCTATCGCTATCGGCACAAGCCACGGCGCATACAAGTTCAAGCCCGGCATGAAGCCCCAGCTCCGCTTCGACATTCTTGACGAAGTTTCAAAGCGTTTGCCCGGCTTCCCCATCGTTCTCCACGGCGCAAGCTCTGTTATGCCCGAATTCGTTAAGATGATCAACGAAAACGGCGGCAACATGCCCGATGCTATCGGCATCCCCGAAGATATGCTCCGTGAAGCTGCAACAAAGGCAGTCTGCAAAATAAACATCGACTCCGACCTCCGTCTTGCAATGACAGGCACAATCCGTAAGTATTTCGCAGAGAATCCCTCACACTTTGACCCCAGACAGTACCTCAAGCCCGCTCGCGAAGCTATCAAGGGCATGGTCGCTCACAAGATCGTCAACGTTTTGGGCTGCAACGGCAAGGCTTGAACTAAATGACAGACGAACGCACATATGTAACATTGGTAGACAACGACGGCGACGAGCTTGATTTTGAGCTCGTTGATGTCGTGCCTTATGACGGCGCGGAATATGCCGTACTGCTTCCTTACAATGAAGAAGACGGTGAAGCTGTCATACTTCTTCTCGTTCCCTCATCGGGCAATGATGATGATATGGACGATGAAGAACTCAAGGGCATTGACGACCCTGAGCTTTTGGAAGCTGTCTATCAGGAGTTTTTGAAGAGGCAGTCAGACGAAGGTGACATTTGACAGCCGCTTGTAACTAAACAGTCAGGCAACCGCTCGGTTTGAATATTTTTTCTGTGCGGTTGCCTTCTTGATTTTAAGCAGGAGACACGCTATGCGAACATTTATCGCTATCGACCTTCCCCGCTCCATGAAGACGGAGCTTTCATCAATACTGCGTGAAGTAAAGCAGGTAAGTACCGGCGGTCGCTTCGTACCCGCCGACAGTTTTCACATCACGCTTCATTTTCTTGGCGATACCGACGACATCGTTTCTGTCGCAAATGCCATGCATGACGCTGTAAGAGGTATTCGCAAGTTCAATTTGCACTTAGGCAAATATTCAAGTTTTGAGAAAAACGGTTCCCACACCGCTTATATAGATGTCAAAGGCGAGCTTGATGAGCTTAACGTTTTGCACGAAGCTCTCGAAGCAGCGCTTTCACAACACGGTTTTCCGCGCGAGAGCAAGCGTTTTACTCCGCACATTACGCTCGGACGCAGTGTAACATATGACGAACTCACAGAGGGTGAGCTTATATCCTCCATCTCCCCCAACGCTTCTATGTCGGTAAGCGCAATAACGCTCTTCCAAAGCGAGCGCATACAGGGGCGCATGGTCTACACTCCCCTCCACACGGAAAGATTCTGATGGCAGCGACCGTCACATACATAACAGGCAGAGCAGGTGCAGGTAAAAGCAGCCTGCTTCGAGGTATGATAAAAAACACACTTGACAGCGGCAGGCGTGTTTTTCTTATAGTGCCCGAACAGTTCACTTTTGAAACGGAAAAAGAACTTGCCGACGATCTTGGCGGCGGACTTTTGGGTATGGGGGTATACTCATTCACCACGCTTTCAGAGTACATAATGGAAGAAAGCGGCATAAAAAGAATGTTCCTCTCTCCCCAGGGCAGGCGTATGCTCATACGCAGAGCAATATACAAAAACTCCTTCAAGCTGACTGCTTTTTCTTCAGTATCTTCACGAGCGGGATTTGCCGAAAAATGCGATGAGATATTTGAACTTTGCAGTCGTTTTGAGATATCGCCCGAAGCACTTACGCTCGCCGCTTCGTCACTTAAAAACGACGAGCTTCTTTCCCGAAAACTGCATGACCTTTCACTTCTCTACACCTCGTGCGATGAAGCTATGCGCAGAATGGGCGTCAGCAGTCGTGATGCTTTTCATGCAGTCGTAGACGCAATTCCCACATCATCACTCAAAGACGCCGCCGTATTTATCGACGGTTTTGATTTGATGACGGAACAGATATACAGCATTATAGGTGCAATGACAGAAGTCTGTGCAACACTCACGGTGACTGTGCGTACCGATGTTTCATCATCATGCCGTGACAAACACATATTCTACTCCGAGAATGTTACTTTTGACAGAGTAACCAAAGAAGCCCGAGAAAGAGGCTGTACCATAAAGACTATAACACTTCCGGGGCTGAGCACACGCTTCGTTACTCCTGCACTCATGCATTTGGAGCGTGAAGCGTTTGCATATCCGCCCAAGTGTTTTGACGGTGCGCCCGAAGGCATAAAAATATTTGCCGCTTCCGATCGCTATGCCGAAGCGGAAGCCGCCTGCGATGCCATACTTTTTGCCGCAAAAAGCGGTATGCGCTTCCGTGACATGGCGATAATCGCTTCAGACATGACCACATATTCTCTCCCTGTCACGAGAGCATTGAAATCACGAAACATACCCTGTTTTACCGATGTAAAACATTCGCTTTTGTCATATCCCGCTTCTCGTTTCATACTTTCTTCGCTCAACGCCGTACTTCACTCATTTTCACGCAATGATGTGCTTGAAGTGCTCAAAACAGGCATACTGCCCATAACAAAAGATGATGCTGAAATATTTGAAAACTATGTTCTTCGCTTCGGCATAAAAAACATGATGTTCACAAAGCCCTTTGAAAAAGGTGATGATCCTCTTGCAGTTGAAACAGCGGAAAATGTGCGTCTTGTTATCATGACACGGCTTTTCAAACTGCGTGAGGAGCTTTCGCACGCCGAAACATTCTCTCAAAAAGTCGAAGTTGTCTATGATTATATGGAACAAAACGGTTTGTATGAATATCAGGAAGAGCTGTGCCGCACACTTTTTGAGCAAAATCGTACGGAACTGATGGACGAAAACGCTCAGGTCATGAATATGCTCACAAAACTTTTGTCCGAGCTTCATTCGATAATGGGCGCCGACAAAGTATCGACTCCGGAATTTGCCGCAATGTTCGAGGAGGGTCTTTCCTGCTATGAAGTGGGAAGCATACCTGCCACTGCTGACCAGATATTATTCGGAAGCGTAGGCAGAACAAGAGCAAGAAGTTTACGCGCCATATTCATACTCGGTGCTGTTGAGGGCGATTTTCCCCACTACACGCCCGATGATTCGATAATCGACGACAAAGAGCTCGCTCGTTTGTCAGAACTCGGCTTAACACCCTGGTATTCCAGCGGCGACAAATCACTTGTCGCAATGACCGATGTTTACAGCGCTGTTACAAAACCCCAGGAGCTTTTATACATCTCCTACCCATTATCGGCAGGCAGTGATTCGCCAATGCCGTGTGCGCTTGTGGACAGGCTGAGATATATATTCCCCGACATTAGAGTTGAGAGCAATGTTGAAGCCGTAAGCAAGTCGGCGAATACCGCCGTGTCGCTCAGCCCCGACGGTGCTTTTGCTTCGCTCGTAAAAAGACTTCGCCGCCTTGCGGACACTTCCGCTTCAGATGATGTTACGGCATTACTGTATTCGGAATTCTACAACTCCGACGAATATAAAAAGCGGCTTGAAAATGTTGAAGAAGCACTTTATTCTCAAAGTTCACCCGAACCGTTCGGCAGAGAGCTTGCGCTTGAGCTCTACGGCCGCAATCCTCACGGCAGTGCATCAAGGCTTGAAGCCTTTAATGCCTGTCCTTTTAAGCATTTTGCCAGATACGGACTTAAAATACTGCCAAGAAAAGAATACAAGGAACAAAAAGTGGATGAGGGCACATTCTGCCATGACGCTCTTGACAGATTCGTCGTGCTTCTTTTGGAGCTCAAAAAGCCGCTCAAAGAAGTTGATGATGCCGACCTTTCAAACATTCTTTCTTGTATTCTGCCCGAACTTTTGAAAGAACACAATCACGGCATACTGCTTTCATCCGCAAGATACAAGGCACTCGCAAAACGGCTTTGCACCACCGTGAAAGAAACTGCGGCAGCCATTTTGAAACAGCTTCAAAACAGTTCATTCGTGCCCTACGCCTCAGAGCTTGTTTTCGGCGATAGCGAAGATGCTGTTTTTCCGTCCATAAAGCTCGATATAGGCGGCGGTAAGTTCTACAGTATTTCGGGCAAGATAGACCGTGTAGACACAGCTCACTCTCAAGACGGAGATGTATTCAGGGTCATCGATTATAAAGGAAGTGACCGCACTTTCAGCTTCTCCGACCTTTATCACGGACTTGCACTCCAGCTTCCTCTCTATATTTCGGCAGTGCTTGCCGCAAACAGTGCCGCAAGAATAGCGGGAATATATTATCAGACCTACAAAACACCTACAGCAAATGAGATGGCCTCCGCCGCAGATTTTGAAGAAGAACTTTTCAAACAGTTCCGTCTCCACGGTCTGACGCTTGCCGATGAGGAGATATTCAGTTTAAGCGGTGATGCTTCCCTTTCAAAATCGAATATGCTCAGCATAAAAGAGCTTGACAACATAACGGATTATGCACTTTCAAAAGCGACCGATACTGCCGTGAAGATATTTGACGGCAATGCCGATGTTTCACCCTATCGCAGGGGCACAACAAAGACCGCCTGCGACTATTGCGATTATATGAGCGTGTGCCGATTTGACACAGTTCTTCACGGTTGTGCATACAGGAACGCATTTTCCCTCAAGCGTGCCGAATTTATGGAAAGGGTCAACGGTGACACAGATGGCTTGGACACATGAACAATCAGATGCCATTTTAAGCGACGGCAATCTTTTGGTTGCGGCGGCGGCAGGCTCGGGAAAAACGG
>JAFSFN010000179.1 GCA_017435185.1 Clostridia bacterium
CCATTTTTGCGTCATGCAAGATATTCTGCCCTATTTTTATTTATCGTATACGGTTATTTCATTTGTATTTTCAGCATTTTTCGGGTTCTTTTGAACCGTCTTCATCAACTAAAACTATGCGATTTATTCTTACCGCCACTTTGGGAGCATCTCTGAAATCGGTGGGGATTGACGCTATTTCATCAACCACTTCCATGCCGTCAACAACATGGCCGAACGCCGCATACTGACCGTCAAGGAACGGCGAATCCTTATGCATGATGAAGAACTGAGAACCTGCCGAGTCGGGATTGGGCGTGCGTGCCATTGAGATAACTCCGCGCTTATGCTCTATCGGATTATTAAAGCCGTTGCCTATAAACTCACCTTTTATGCAGTAGCCGGGGCCGCCCATACCTGTGCCGTCGGGGCATCCGCCCTGTATCATAAAGCCGTGTATAACACGGTGGAATGTCAAGCCGTCATAAAATCCCTTTGCCGCAAGATTAAGAAAGTTGACAACGGTATTGGGGGCAGCCGTTTTGTCCAGCTCAAGCGTTATTTTTCCGCCGTGTTCCATTTCGATTACAACCATTTATTTATCCTCCAAACTTATATTTGACCCATTATTGCGCCGTATACATTGAAAGCTATCGCAAATACGGCTATCACATATTCATACCACTTCAATTTCCATTCTCCGTCAAGAAGCATATAGAAGAATGCAAGGGGCAGGAAGTCAACGGTATATCTTGCACCGAACTGCCAACCGCCCAAAGTTTTGTGATAGCAGGTAAACACAAGCATCACATACATTGCAAAAACAAGTACAAGCCGCATCATTCCGACACGCTTTTTAACGAATATGTCAAGTGCCGCTTTGACAAAGAACAGAACGACGGCAAGCAGAGCGAACACTAATGCAAGCGTGAGCAAAACAGTCGGCTCCGAAGCGCCCTGCTTATGTTCAAGCACAAAGAACAAAAGCGAAAGGAACATTGCCGCCATATCCAAAATGTCCAAAACATCAAATCGCTTTTTCAGGCAGTCGATTATGACTTTTATAATGACTATAAGGAAGAACGGATTTGCAATGTAGAATATAAATCCGTTAAACATCGGGAAGTTAAAACCCGATGCCGTGATCTCGGGGAAATATACAAGCAGTTTGTAAAGATTGCCGCTTATGTACGAGATGTTGAATTGACCGTCGGGCGAATTGATGAATTCAGGCAGATAGTCATGTCCGAACTGGAACGGATTGTCGAATCTTATGTAGTTATACCACATATAGACCAAGCCTATGCACAGCGGAATTATTAGATATTTGCATTGTTCAAGTATATATTTGAACATTTTCTTGGGAGCGATGCCCCTCTTTGTCTCAAAAACGCCTTCGGATATATCCCTCTCCGTAAAATACACAAAGAGCGGAAGAACGGCAACTACGGAAAACGGACGGCAGCCCACCGCCAAAGCCACCATGGCATATGCAAGTACACGCTTGTTGCATTGAGCGGCATATATCATGCACATAAGGAAAAGCACTGCAAGCATCTGCGCCTGGAACCACACTCCGCCCATCGTGCTTATGAAAAGCATATTGCTTCCGAACACAAAGAACATTGCACAAAATGCCGCAAGCCATGAATTCATTTTTATCTTGCGAAGCGACGCATATGCAAAACAAGCTGTGATTATCGCATATATTGCTATCAAAAGGTTGTTGGGCGTGTCTGCACCGAAAATAAGTGCAAAAGGCAGCATGACCAAAGACGGAAGCGGCGGGAATGACACAAAGTACCTTCCGTCGTACCGGGCTATCTCAAGCCATGAGTAATTCTCCACATCAACTTTGCCGTCAAGCCAAGCGAGCGCCTGATATGTATAGCTGTCCCAGAAGTTATGCTCAAACAACTGACGGTCGGCATGAGCGAACATACTGAACATTACCTCGTGAAGTACAACATATGCGATGAACATGAATGCTATCATTACATACAAAGGCAATTCCATAAAAATATTTGCTTTTTCTATTTTTATGGGCTTAACTGTACCCGGTTTTGTTTTGTTTTCCATGAACATTTGTAAACCTTTCCCTGAAATAACAATTTTATCATAACCGCAAAGCACGATTTATTCAAGGCTTATTTAGCTTATGCAAAAGGCCGCCTCATAAAAGACGACCTTATTTTATTACCAGCCAAGCACTTTTCTTATTGCGTTTATAAAAGGCCAGAAGCCGATATTTATATGCTGTGTTGAAGGTGACAGTCCGAGGACTATGCCGATAACGCTCCACAAAAGGAACAAAGTCAGAATGATTATGACAATGAGCGCAAGTATACTTTTTTTGTTTATCTCTCTGCGTTTATTCTCCATCTCTGAGCCTTCAAGTACATCATCGGGATATTCCTGAAGCAAGAGATTGTTTTCATCTTCAAAAGGCGGTTCATTGTCATCTGTCTGCATTTGTTCCTGATCTGTTTGAACATTCTGGACAGTTTGATGTGCCGAATGTTCGGCAACACTTTCGAGTTTTATACCCTCCGTCCACAGTATACCGTCATTTGCATTGCTTACCGCAACAGATGAGCTTTCGCTCTTTCTTGAATCCGCATGGTCCATAACGCCGCTCAACGACCGCCACACTGTATTCATACAGGCTTCTTCAATGTTTTTTGCACTCTCTGCATGAGTAAACACACCGAACACGGCCTGGTCATCAGCATCGTTCTTCACCAGTTCCCAAAGTCTGTAAAATGTATCCCATACTTTTTTGGCGGCTCGCTTTTTATCGCCGTCATAAGCTATCAGTGCTTCGCGATATATACTGCTGCTGTATTTTTTATATAAGTTTTTGAATGCTTCGTTTCCGCCGTCACGCAGTTTTTGAAGCTCATCATGATCAAACATTAAAACCTCTCCGTTTCCGTTGTCATGTGTTTATAAAAGTATTCAGTCTACATATTCCGGAGCGCCGATATTTCCACCGTTGACAGTTACACTCTCGATAATGACATCTTCAAGCGGTTTGTCGGAAGAGTCGGTAGCAACAGCGGCTATAGCGTCAACCACCTCAATACCGCTTGTCACTTTGCCGAAAGCGGCATACTGACCGTCAAGACTCGGATAGTCTTCATGCACGATAAAGAACTGTGAAGACGCACTGTCGTTTGACTGCATCGTTCTTGCCATTGATATAACACCTCTCTCATGCGAGATGTTGTTTTCAACGCCGTTTGCCGAAAACTCACCTTTTATGCAGTGTTCAGAGCCCTCATAGCCAAGACCGTCGCTCGAGCCGCCCTGAATCATAAATCCGCTTATAACTCTGTGGAATATCTTCCCCTCATAAAAACCGTCTTTCGCAAGCGCCGCAAAGTTCGCAACCGTTATAGGTGCTGTTTCGGGATAGAGCTCAAGCTCTATGGTGCCGTAATCTTTAACTTTTATTGTTGCAGTAACAGGGCCGCTCTCTTGCTGAGGCACATCGCAGGAACAAAATGCGAACATCATAATTATGCTCACTAATACGGATATAATACGCTTCATAAAAGTTTCCTCCAAATAAATTCAGATATACCAATAAATCGTAACACACTTGACCGTCCTTAGTCAATGCTGCAGCCGACATCGTGAGCGTAACAGATAGTTAACTTGTGTTACCTGTTTCCAAGTTGTATAATAACTGCATTATGGAGGTATTTTATGGTACAGAAAAAACGCCGCAGAAGACGCAGAGTCACGCCTAAGTTTTTCATATTCCTGCTTTTGATAGTGATAGTTATCCTGCTGGGCATCGTTACGCTTTCTTCATGCAACGATGAAAATCCCGACCCCAATAATATAATCGACCCATCAAAAACAGCGGGTGTCGTCACAACTCCCACGCCCGACCCCACACCAACTCTCATTCCTCTGCCTGACCCCACTTCGGCATCATCAACTCACCCTGAAACTTTCGGGCTCAGAACAGAGATTGAAGACAAAGGGGAGCGTGTTTCTTCACATCTTTGGAGTGCTGACCTTACTTTCCCGAGTGCCGATAACTACACTCAAATGGAAGGCGTCATCACTTTCCGAGGCAACAACTATCGCAATGACCCCACATACGGCACTGCCGGTACTGTCAGCGAAAAGAAGCTGGAGCTCGTTTGGACGACCAATATACCCGGCAGCATCAGAAAGAGTGGCGACGGCACATGGTTTGGCTGTGGCTGGACAGGCCAGCCCCTTATAGTCCGCTGGGACGAACAGACAAAGAACAACATGAACCTCTACGAGGAAAAGAAGCAAAAGAGTGACCTCGTTGAGATAGTATACGCAACCGAGAACAGCAACATCTACTTCCTTGACCTTGAAGACGGCTCTTTCACCAGAGATAAAATCAAAGGCGGCTGGACATTCAAAGGCGCAGGAAGTCTTGACCCGAGAGGCTATCCTCTTCTCTATGTCGGAGCAGGCGACGGCGGCCCCAACGGCTCAGCACGAAACATGATATTCAGCCTGATCGATGGATCGATGCTCTACAGCTACGGTGCAGATGACCCATTCTCACAGAGAAGTTTCTCTGCTTTCGACCCTGCATCGCTCATTCACGCAGAAAGCGACACTCTCACTTATGCGGCAGAAAACGGCATAGTCTATCAGATGAAGCTCAACACTGACTATGATGCCGCAAACGGCACTATAAGCATTTCACCGTCCGACACCGTAAAAATGCGTTATTCCACATCACGCACAAGAAACGGCGGCACAGCTTCATATTGGCTCGGTTTTGAATCCAGCCCCGTCATATGGCGTAATTATATGTATGTTTCAGACAATGCAGGCAATCTGTTCTGCATCGACATAAACACACTTGAAGTCGTATGGATGCAGGATGTCATGGACGACACCAAC
>JAFSFN010000180.1 GCA_017435185.1 Clostridia bacterium
GGGGCTCTGCCCCATACCCCGCCGACTTTTTACTCAAGGGGCGCTGCCCCTTGTAACCCCGCCGACTTTTTACTCAAGGGGCGCTGCCCCTTTAACCCCGCCGACTTTTTGAAAAAAGTCGTCAAAAACAAGAGGGGGAAATAAATAAAAATACCCAAGCAATAAAAATAAGGCAATTAATTGCCTGATTTTTTGTTGCTTTATTGGTTTTCCGTCGCTTTTTCAAAAGCGACCGGGGCAAAGGGTGGAACCCCACAAAAAAAGTTCGCGTGATTAAAATGTCATTCCAACAAATGTAGGAAAGGCACGAGCTGCATCAAAAAAGATACACTGTTAAAAAAGGAATATAGATGCTATAATGTAAGAATGGCAAAGATGACAAAAAATCATTTTCAAATTGCAGATATATCAATAAACATTGATACCTGGTGCGAACTGCCGCCGCATGGGTGGCTTGAGAAGTTCTGTGCCGGGGGCGAGCAGAAAAATAATGCAGATATACTTGTCAGTGTTGATATCGGCACGTTGCCGAGCAAGGATGGCCTTGAATGTGTGTTTGAGTCGCCGAAGATGCGAGTTTACAACGACAAAGAAAGCACATATCGTTTTTATACTGACGGCATGGAGAGCGAGTTTGGGGAATATGCCTGCACGAGATATGCTTTCAACGAATACGGCCGTTATTTCAGCACAGTACACAAAGACAAGGCGGATGCCGTACCCACGATGAAATATGTGCTTGACATTCTTCCGATAGACACGATGATGACGGCGTATGAGCGTGTGATACTTCATTCTTCATATATCGTGCATAACGGCGGCGCTGTTTTGTTTACCGGGCCGAGCGGCATGGGAAAGTCTACGCAGGCTATGTTATGGCAACAACATGTGGGGGCTGAAATAATAAACGGCGACAGAGCTGTTTTGGGCAAGAATGAACACGGACAATGGATGGCTTACGGTCTGCCGTACTGCGGTTCATCTAAAATATGCGAAAATGTGACAGTCCCTGTTCGGGCGATTGTAGTGCTTAAACAGTCAAAAGAAAACACCCTTGTGCGATTGAGCCATTCTGCGGCGTTCAGGAGCATATACAGCGAGCTGACGGTCAGCAAATGGGATATGGTGTGCATGAACAGGGCGATAGACACCGCTATGGGAATTGCATGTGAAGTGCCGGTATATCTTTTATCCTGCGTTAAAGACATATCGGCGGTCGAACTGCTGAAAAAAGAGATAGAGAGAGCGAAGTGACGATTTTATGGAATCCATCAAAAAGCGACAGCCTGAGCTGATGAATTTTCTGTCATCAAAAGCGGCACATATGCATGTGCCCATATCGGGCACTTTTGAACTCACGGCAAGGTGCAATCTTAATTGCAGAATGTGCTATGTGCGGTTGAGTGACGAGCAGGTGAAGCGCATCGGCAGGGAGCGTACAGAAAAAGAATGGCTTACACTTGCCGAGGAAGCACGAAAAGCGGGTATGCTCTTTTTACTGCTCACCGGAGGTGAGCCTTTCATGCTGCCGCATTTTAAGTCGCTTTATACCGAGCTGTCAAAAATGGGATTCATAATCAGCATAAACAGCAACGGCACACTCATAGACGAAAAATGTGTTGAGTGGCTTGCGAAGAATCCGCCGAGCAGAATGAGTGTCACTCTCTATGGCGGTAACGATGAAACATACAGAAACTTGTGCCGCAACAGCGGTATGTTTGATAGGGTGGTAAATGCACTAAGACTGCTTCGTGAAGCGGACATACTCGTGCGGGCTACAATGACGCTCACGCCTTATAATGTGGATGACTGTAAAAAAGTGCATGAAATATGTCAGGGCATAGATGTGCCCCTGCACATGGCGAGCTATGTTTTCCCGCCGCTTAGGAGGGATAAGGACAGTGCCGGCATTGCCCAACGCCTTTCGGCTGAAGAGGCAGGCTATTACAGTGTTGTGGCGGAGCGTGTGCGTTTTGGTGACGAGGGCTTCCTTGCCACGGCGAGATATCGCTTGAATAAGTCTGATGAAAAACAGATATCTGACGATGACTGCCAAAAAGAAGAAAAACATCCGCTGTTTTGCAGGGCGGGAAAGTCGGGCTTTTGGATAGACTGGCAGGGCGTGATGACCCCATGCGGCATGATGAATTATCCTGCGGCAAAACCTTTTGAAGAAGGATTTATGACGGCATGGAAAAAGATAGTCGAGGGCACTGAAAAATTATATATGCCTTCAAAATGTGTCTCCTGCTCGCTCAGAAGAGCTTGTCCCATATGCGGAGCAGGCGTATACTGTGAAACAGGACAGTTCGGCGTCGTACCCGAATATGCCTGTCGTATGGCGGAAGCTACATTGAAAGCCACGCAGGAAGCATATGACGAAATAATGAGCACACAAAACAAATAAGGGAGAGATTGTATGTCTAAGAAAATCAACAAGATCAACAAAAAAAGGGCTCAGGCAAATAAAGAAAGAATCATCAAAAAGAGCAAGCGCAACATCGTGATATCGCTCATAGCGGCGGTCGTGATTATTGCCGTTATTGTGATACTCATTGTTTCGGGCGAAAAGAAACCCAAAGAAATAGATTATAACAACATGACCGAGAAAGACTGGCAGAATATCGTGGAATCATTCGGTACTGCAAAGCCGTATACGGTTGCTACACCTACGGGCGACGTCGTTTCGGTCGAAGTCACGCCGTCATTTCTCGGCATAGAAACGCTTGACGAAAAAGAAATGAAGCCCACTGTGGTGTCGGGACTTACTTTCCCGTATGCTGTTCCCGATACAGGCATGACGGTGCTCATGCTCAACAAATATTCAGGTCCTTACATTGAGGATTCGAGCAATGACTATGTGGGCAACTGCTGTGCAATGCTTGTCAAGAATACAGGCGACACCACTATCGCATATGCAGAGCTTTCGTTCATAGTCAATGAGGACGAAAATGAAGAAGCCATCTTCAAAATATCCATGCTTGGTGCAGGTGAATGTGCCATAGTGCTTGAGGCGAATAAGCGTGAATACAAAGAGAATGATATATACATGGTAAACAGGAAAGGCGTAAGCCGCATTGACGATGTATCGTTCAACTCCGAAAAGGTACAGACAGCAGGCGGTGAGAAGGAAATAACAATCACCAACCTGACCGACAAAGAATATTCCAAGGTCGTTGTGTATTTCAAAAATCTCTATATGGAAGACTTATATTTTGGCGGAATAACCTATACAAGAACATTTGAAAATGTAAAAGCCAACGAGACAATGACTTTGGCATCGGCAAATTATCTGCCCGATGTTTGCCGCATTGTGAGAGTAGATGTATCCGAGTAACGAACAAATAATACTGCTGCTCAGAGCTTTTATGAGCGGTGAGCCGACCAAGCTGAAAACAGCACCGTCGGATTTGTCGGCATGGAAAGAAATATTGCATCTGTGCCGCATACATGCAATAGTGCCGATGGCGTATGATGCGTTGTCAAGAGCGGAAAACAAGAATGAGCTTGACAATGGTTTTTTGCACACATTCAGGCAGGAGGCTATCTCGAAGATTGCCGTTCAGACCGCAAGAACTGAGGAATTTGCAAGAGTATACTCTCTGCTTGAGCAAAACGGCATATCGCCCACAGTGCTCAAGGGCATGGCGCTTCGCTTATTATATCCCAAGAGCGACTGCCGTGTTTCAAGTGACGAGGATATATTCATACCTTCAGAAGAACTTGCAGTTTTGAAACGTGTGCTGGAAAATGAGGGCTATGAGAGCGGCTTTATTTCAGAAAACGGAACAGTGATCCATTTTATGCACAGGGACACGCTTTTACAGCTTGAAGTGCATACAAAACTGTTTGAGACTCAGGCAAAGGCCGGAGATTATGCTTTTCTCTTTGAAAGACAGCTCAAAACTTCAAAGCGTGGCGGCTATACTGTTTTGGAAGAAACGGATCAGCTTTTGTATCTCATATGCCATGCGGCGAAGCATTTTGCTATGTCGGGCTTTGGGATACGACAGATATGTGATATAATAATATTTACTCAAAAATATTATGACACGATAGACTTTGACTTGCTTTTGGCTGAGACGGAAAGGGCACAGCTTCATATTTTCACTGCTTCTCTTATGAAAATCGGTGAAGAATATTTCGAGATGATAAAAGTGCCTGAAGTGTTTGAAAAGTTTGCAAGAGAGAGTGAGCCGCTGCTTTGTGATGTGTTTGAGGGCGGAGTTTTCGGACACAGCAGTGAAGAACGCAGGCAGAGTGCGCGTGTCACTATGAATACTGTTTCGGGAAATGATAAAGCCCCTGTTTTGGGAACTTTATTTCCTCCGCTTGCCGATATGGCTGTTTTGTATCCCGAACTTAATACTCGCCCATACCTGCTTGCTTGGTATTGGGGCGTAAGGCTTATAAAGCGCGGAGCAATGCGGCTTATAAGCGCAGGCAAGTCAGTCAGCATAGGCAAAAAGAGAAGTGAATTGTTGAAAGGGTATGGGCTTGGAAAAAAGCACTGACACAAAAAGCAGAAAGTCTTTGCTCACATCACTCATGAGTGAAATTAAATGGATGTACGGATATGCCAAAAAGTATTGGAAATTCGTGCTTGTTCATATTGTGCTCGGCATAGTCAGCACTGTCATGGGCCTTTTGAGTACACTTGCTTCAAAGTACCTGATAGATGCTGTAACAGGCGCAGGCGATATGCCCATAGTTCAGGCCGCCTGCATAATGATAGGCATGACGGCAGGCAGTATAATCTCAAAGGCCGTATGCAGCAGGATAGGCGCAAGGATAAGTATCAAGGTCCAGAACGAGATACAATACGAAGTCTATGAAAAGATAATGAGTGCACAGTGGGAGGAGATTTCGGAATATCGAAGCGGTGATTTGCTTAACCGCCTTAACGGTGATGTTTCGACTGTTGCCAACGGAATAATCGGTCTCCTTCCGTCCTTGATTACACATATAGTCCAGTTTGCAGGCGCACTTGTTATAATTTTGAACTATGACCCGATAATGGCTCTCATAGCGCTCATAGGCGCACCCGTGACCGTTACCGTGTCAAACATATTGCTCAAAAAGATGCGTGCATACAACCATGAAATGCGAAGAATGTCAAGTGAGATAATGGCTTTTTGGGACGAATCTTTTCAGAACATGGAGTCCATAAAGGCATTCGATGTCAATGATAAGTATGAATCAAACATGGTATCGCTTCAGGACAAATATAAAAACACCTACTTGAAATTCAATATTTTTTCGATAAAAACATCATCGCTTATGAGCGTGCTGGGGGCTGTGGTGTCTTTCAGCTGTATGGGCTGGGGCGTGTACAGGCTTTGGTCCGGCGTGATAACATTTGGCACGATGACTCTGTTTTTACAGCTTGCATCCATGCTGTCAAGCGCGTTTTCACAGCTTGTATCGCTTGTGCCGAGCGGCATCAGTGCGGCTACGAGCGCAGGCAGGATAATGCCTGTTTGTTCACTTGAGAAAGAGAAATACGAGTCTGAGCAGATGGCAAATGAGGTCGAAAAAGAGGCTCGTCAAAACGGAATATCAATAGAACTTGATAACGCCACTTTTGCGTATAAGGGCAGCCGTGATGTGCTGAAGAATGCCTGCATAAAGGCAGAACCGGGCGAGATAGTGGCAATAGTCGGCCCATCGGGTGAGGGAAAGACAACTCTTGTCAGACTTCTGCTTGGGCTTGTGAAGATTGAGAGCGGAAGTGCGTCGGTTGCATCGAACGGTAAAAAATGCGCCATCAGTGCGGCTACGAGAAAGCTGTTTGCATATGTTCCGCAGGGCAACACGGCTTTTCCGGGCTCTGTTGCCGATAATATGCGTCTTGTAAAAAGTGATGCCGATGATGAACAAATAGCCGATGCGCTCAAGATCGCCTGCGCTTATGATTTTGTTATGAAAATGCAAAACGGCACAGCTTCAATAATAGGCGAGCAGGGCAAGGGTTTGTCGGAAGGACAGGCACAGCGCATATCCATAGCACGAGCAATGCTTCGTGAAGCACCGGTGCTCCTGCTTGATGAGGCAACGAGCGCGCTTGACATTGCAACAGAGCGCAGAGTGCTTAAAAACATAATGCAGGCAAATCCGAAAAAGACCTGTATCGTCACAACGCACAGACCGAGCGTTTTGTCGATGTGCAGCAGAGTGTACAAGGTCGAAAAAACGGTCATAAGCGAAGTTTCACGAGAAGAATGTGAAAGGATGCTGATGGAGTTTTGACAAGAAACGACAAGATAATAAGCGCCTATGACATTTTGCCGGTGTATAAAGAACTTATTGATGAGGGCAGAGAGGTCAAACTCACTGTTGCGGGATACAGCATGGAACCGTTTCTGAAAAACGGCAGGGACAAAGTGCTCCTAGGCAAAGTAAGCCGTCCGCTTAAAAGAGGAGATATTGCGTTCTATGTGCGGCCGACGGGACAATATGTCCTGCATCGAATAAAAAAGATATGCGGCGAGGACTGCTATTTTGTGGGCGATTCACAAATTGCCGTGGAAGGTCCGATAAAGAGTTCGGCAGTGTTTGCAGTGGCAACAGCAGTGTACAGAAAGGATAAACTTCTTAAAAAGGGCGACTTTTTGTGGGAAGTGTTTGAACATTTATGGCTAATGCTTCTTCCGATGCGAAGAATGATATTTAAGTTTGTTTACAGGAGCGGTCAAAATGAAAAAAGTTGATGATTTTGTATTGAGAGAAATCGCAAATGAGTATGTGCTCGTTCCGACTCAAGGTGCTGCCAGGGTTTTTGACGGAATAATAACATTCAATGAGCAGGCGGTACTTTTGTGGAATAAGATAGACGAATGTGAAGACGCAAAGGCACTTTCAAAGTGTCTTACCGATGAATACGATGTCGATCCCGAGACGGCATTGAATGACACACAGAATTTTTTGAACAGGCTTTTGGAAGCGAGAATTATTAAGATGTAGTTCAAAAAAATTCATCAATATGGTATGATAAGATGATGATAGATTTGCACTCACATATATTACCCGGTGCTGATGACGGTGCATCGTCAATGGATATGGCGTTGTCGATGCTTGAAGCAGCGGCTTCCTGCGGTGTGAGGAAAATTGCCGCTACTGTGCATTGCAATATTCCGGGAAGGAACAGTAACTATTATACTGAGGCACTTGCACAAAAGTTCAGGCTTTTGCAGGACAATATAAAAGATGCGGAAATACCGATAGAATTGCTTCCGGGCATGGAGGTATTTGCAAATTCAGATGTGCCCGAGCTTTTGAAAAAGGGAAAATTGCTCACTCTGAACTGCACAAAGTATCTCTTGATGGAATTTGGTTTTAATGAAAGCGTGCCTTTCACTTTTTCCATAATTCAAGAGCTGATCTCAATGGGCTGTGTGCCGGTAGTCGCTCATCCCGAGCGATATCCATTCGTACAGAGAGACCCGAATATTGTTTTTGAGTGGATGCGCATAGGTGCGTGCACACAGATAAATAAAGGCAGTCTTTTGGGCAGATTCGGAACGAGTGTAGGCGAAACGGCGATGCAGCTTTTACAGCATGACATGGCAACAATAATTGCCAGTGACGCACATGATACGCATAGCAGAACGACCTGCATGAAGGATTCATACGAATATGTGCAGAGTATTTTCGGCGATGATTATGCACAAGTGCTGTTTTTTGAAAATCCGCGCCGCATAATTACGGATACGACCGTGTTATCAAACGGCCCCATGCCGATATGAGCATTACGAGGAGGAACTCGGTTTGGCTAAGAGTAAATTTTGGGTTTTGTTTATACTGCTTGTTTTGGTCACGACTTATTTCGTGGTCTATGAAGCGGGCTATCAGCAGGACAGCGGTGGTGCAGCGCCCA
>JAFSFN010000022.1 GCA_017435185.1 Clostridia bacterium
ACTTCTTTGTCCTGCTTTATCTTTGACATTGCATCGCCTATCTTTATTACAAGACCTTCAACACCGTAATCACTCACAAGCAGATTTGAACCGTTGCCAATAACCGTAACCGGCATTTTGCAAGCGGTTGCCGCCGCAAGTGCCTCACACAGCATTTGAGAAGATGACGGTTCAAAAAACAGATCAGCTTTTCCGCCGATTTTGAAAGTCGTCATGCGGCTCATATCAACATCTGCCGCAGCACCCATATTCAATAATTGCTTTACATATTCATTCATGGTTACATTTTACTTCATTTTTCACCGACAAACAAGCCATACTGTTTTTTACTTTCCGCTGAGTTGAGCAATTCATACAACTGACGGATATACACACTCTCAAACTCGATATTCGCATCATCACATTCTATTACGGGTATCATTCCGAGCGAACACAATTTCTCCGTTTGTTCTTTTGAAAAAAGCTCATCTATATATGCTGCGGCATTTTCTTTGTCAATTTTATCCGCATCTTTTGATATTCCTATAAGCTGTACAAGCGTATATTCAGATGCCATCGGATATGCTTCCACAGCAAATCCCTTACCTGAATTATATCGACGCTCGGTTGTTCCCAATGTACCTGCGTCCATTACGGTCATTGCGGCCTTACCTTCTAAAAAAAGTTCCTGCGCTTCTGCCCCTTCTGCAAACTCAGCCGCATTTTCTTTGTTTATCTGTATATCCTTTTTCTGTATCATGGCACTGTTGCACACTAAAAACTCCCCCGATAACGCATACGGCACCGCAATTCTTTCTCCTGACACAATTCCGTATCCGGACACCGGAAAAGAGTATTTCTTCTCATCATAAGGAACAGCACAAAGCGGCATCTCGTCTGAGAGTGACAACGGGAAAGAGTATATATCCGCACTTTCTCCGCGTTTTACCCGTTCTCGGTATTCATCGACAGTCATTGCGCTTACTTCTGCAAACACGCCATTGTGCTTTTTCTCAAATTGAGAGGAATATTGAGTGAAATAACTGCTGAGGCTCCCCGAATACGGTTTGAATTCAACTATATGCCACAGTGTAAGCACGCTTGCCTTTTCGGGATAGTCCGTCTTGATAAATTCATTGTACGGATTTTCTTCAAGCTGTTCCAATATCACCTGCGGCATCATTATCAGATATACCGCTATCAAGCACAGCAACATTATATCCCCTATTATCCAAATATATTTTTTCTTTTTCTCTCCGACTTTTTTCAAAAAAACACCCCCGCAAGATATTATGCGGGGATGAATCTTAAAATTATATTATTGAGTTGTTTTTAAGTGTTTCAAGCACACTTGCCGCTATTTCCTCAGGCGGCAGGAACACTCCGTTCTTCATGCAGGAGACGACCTTTATATCATCACACCTTTGTGCATATTCAAGATATTTATCTCTTGCACTGTGCTGTATGCTGTGAGACGCTTCGTACACATCTTTGCCGTCGCCGACATATGAACGATACCCTTTTTTAAGAACATTTGCTTCCGCCTGACTCTGGTCAACATCGAAAAAGAGATTTATATCAGGCTTAGGCAGTCCGAGAATATTGTATTCAAGATTATATATCCATTCAAGAGTATCAAACTCATTATTTTTATCAATATCTCTTATGCTCTGATAAACGGCATTGCTCAAAACATATCTGTTTATTACCAAAAAATCAAATTCGCCGTCTTTATAATCACGCATGGCATGCCATCTGTCCATAGCAAACCACAGCGCCATGCTCTTAGCATCCACTTCATCAGCTCTTACACCGTCAGCTACCGTCAGATATCGGCCTACTTCCGTACCGAAATAACTGTCATACACCGGGAATTCTCTTTCACAAACAGAATAACCCATATTCAAAAGCGATTCTTTCAAAAGTTTGAACTGAACGCTTTTTCCGCTTCCGTCTATTCCTTCTATTGCAATCGTTTTCGTCAGTGCCACAAAATGCCTCCAAAATCAGAATTATACTCAGTTTAACATAAAATCGTTTCAAATCATATCGTCAGGATTTATTTCCACAGAAGCGATATGCTCGGCAGGATGTTCTTCAATATACGAATAAACCGCTTCCAACGCTTTTGCAGTGTGTTTGGTGCGTGCCAATTTCATTATCACCTGATATCGGTAAAGCCCTTCTCTGCGTTTTATGGGAGCGGGAGACGCATACATGAGCATGAGTTCACCTATGTTTGCACCGTTTGAAGCAAGTGCCTGCTTGACCTCTTTTTCAATCGCAAGCATATATTTTTCCGACTGAGCACACAGCACATCTTCTCTGTCCCCGACAAACAGTATCCGCACAAAGAGCGAAAACGGAGGAAACATTGATGCCCTTCTGACAGCAATCTCTTTAGCATAAAAGCCTTCGTAATCATGATTTGCCGACATAGTAACAGCAGTATGTTCGGGACAATAGGTTTGGATTATCACCTCACCGCAGCCTGTTTTACTGCTGTCTCTCCCGGCTCTGCCTGCCACCTGAGTGAGAAGCTGAAACGTGCGCTCCGCGCTTCTGTAATCGGAATGGAAAAGCGATGCATCGGCTGCTATAACGCCAACAAGTGTTACATTTTTAATATCAAGACCCTTAGCCACCATTTGAGTGCCTATGAGCACCTGCGCTTCACCTTTATAGAACTTGTTAAGTATTTCGTAGTGCGAATTTTTTGTCCTTGTGGTATCCATATCCATACGGAGCGTTTTTATGTCGGGGAACATAGCTCTTACCTGTTCTTCGACCTGCTCGGTTCCCACGCCGAAATATTTTATATACGGTTTCGAACACTCTGGGCAGAGTTTCGGCAAGCGCTCACTGTGACCGCAATAATGACAATTCATTCGTGAAGTGTTTTTATGGTAGACCAAACTCACATCACAATTTGGGCACTTGAAAACATAGCCGCAGCTTCTGCAGGAAACAAAAGTAGAATAACCCCTTCTGTTTATAAACAATATTGCCTGTTCACCTGCATCAAGGCATTTTTTCATTGCCTCCTGCAATTTAACGCTGAATATTGAATTGTTGCCGTTTGCGAACTCATTTCGCATATCGACTATCTCAGCATTCGGCATCTTTTGAGCATTGGCTCTTTTTTTGAGTGTAAGCAGCGTGTATTTGCCCATCTGAGCTTTCATGTAGCTTTCTATTTTTGGAGTTGCACTGCCGAGAACAACCACAGAACCGTTGAGTTTCGCTCTTTGTATTGCAATCTCAGTCGCCGTATACCTCGGCTTGTTCTGTGAGGAATATGAGGGCTCATGCTCCTCGTCGATTATTATAAGACGCAATTTCTTCAGCGGCGCAAAAACAGCACTCCTTGCACCGACCACCACATCGGCTTTTCCCAAAAGTATGCGA
>JAFSFN010000181.1 GCA_017435185.1 Clostridia bacterium
CAATTACTTCCACGCATTCGCCGCACAGGTCGCCGAATGCTATTAAAGCCTAAACGCTTAAAAGTTGGTTTTTTAGGAAATGAGAAAGCCTCCCTTGTGTAAAGGGAGGTGGCATTTTCGCAAGAAAATGATGGAGGGATTGATAACGCTACTGCTTTCGCTCAAGAAATGGCGAACACAGTTCGCCGCTACTTTGAGTTTCTTTTATTAAATCCCCCTTATTGTTTTTGACGCCTTTTTTCAAAAAGGCGGCGGGGTCAAAGGGGCGGCGCCCCTTGTAAACTGTTTTCCGTCGCTTTTACAAAAGCGACCGGGGTGTGGGGCAGAGCCCCGCGAAAAAGGGGTGATGGGGTGGAATCCCACGAATACTCATATCATGCAACCGATATTATCGGCAATTATAAGATGAGCCTCGGTGGCGGACTGGACTTGTTCCACAGTTATATCGGGTGCAAGCTCTGTGAGCAAAAGTCCGTCGTCTGTGACTTTCATAACGCCCATGTCGGTTATTATCATATTAACGACACCTTTTCCCGTGAGAGGATAGGTACATTGTTTTAAGATTTTGGGCATACCCTTGTTTGTGTGCTGCATTGCGACTATGACACACTTGGCGCCGCTGACCATGTCCATCGCGCCGCCCATGCCGGGCATCCACTTGTTGGGAATTGCCCAGCTTGCAAGACTGCCTTTTTCATCGACCTGCAGTGCACCCAAGACCGTTAGGTCTATCATGCCGCGGCGAACAAAAGCGAACGAGGCGGCACTGTCGCAGAAATAGGCTTCGTCAACGGCGGTGACAAGGTCGTTGCCTGCGTTATAAATATCCTTGTCTTCTTCGCCTGCTTTGGGGCTTTCGCTTATGCCGATTATGCCGTTTTCCGAGTGCATGAGTACGTGAATATTGTCGGGGATGTAGTTGGCAACAAGAGTAGGTATGCCTATGCCTAAGTTGACTATCATATTGTCGTGAAGCTCTTTGGTGACACGGCGTGCTATGAGTTCTTTTGCGTCCATGCTCAGTTTGCCTCACTTTCTATCTTGACTATTGCGCTTATAAAAGCACCCGGTACACTTATGAGGTCGGGGTCTATACTGCCAATCGGTACTATCTCTTCGGCTTCGACGACCACATAATCTGCCGCCATTGCCATGAGCGTGTTGAAGTTTTTTGCTGCACGACGCATATAGCAGTTGCCGTATTCATCGACCTTGTGTGCGTGAACAAGTGCAACATCGGCATGGAACGCAGTTTCGAGTATGTATTCTTTGCCGTCTTCGATGACTGTGCCGACACCGACGGGTGTGTAGAAAGCAGGTATGCCGCAACCGCCTGCACGGAGCTTTTCCGCAAAATTGCCCTGGGGTACGAGCACAACACTGTCGGGGTTTTCTTTGAGCATGCGCTGTACAGCACTTGAACGGCCGATGTAGTTGATGTATACCTTGCTTATCATGCCATCGACGCTGTGCATATACTTGTCTATGCCACGTCCGTCCATGCCCGAATCGTTGGTTATGAGTGTAAGATTGCGTGCAGAATGCCCCTCCATATTCTTAAAAAGGAATTCGGGACTGCCGCCGTCAAAAAAACCGCCTGTCATAACGGTATCGCCGCTTTTGATGGGGGCGAGTGCCGCTTTTGCCGTCATTATCTTGTTTTTCATGCTATCAAGTCTCCGGAACTTTGCCTACTGCGCGTGTATCGAGCCTTACTATGATATATTCGCCGAAATCCTGTATGTAGCCGTCATGCGGATATTCAGGCATATCTTTGCACAGCTCTCTTGCTTCGTTAAACATTTCGTTTGTGCATCTGACAAAGTCATAGCCTATATATTCGAATATCTTGTAAAGCTCTGTTCCCGGCTGTGAGAATGCTGTCATTGACCATCCGAGCATACTGCCGACACTTGTCTGCGCTATCTTGCGCATATAGCCTGTGTCCTCAAGATATTTGAGCTGTGTTTGACGGTCAAGATATACATGATCAGTGAGCCTGTCGTTATAGAGCAGTTTTTGCCCCATGAACACTATCGGCTTTTTCGTGTCGTATTCGGTTATGAGTTCGTAGCCCACATGTTCCAATATACGCATCTCGGCTTCAAAACGCTGGTGGTTTAACGCAAACCAGTTGTTGGTCTCAACACCCTGTATGAAGCAAAGGAAAACGACGAGAGTGGAGCAGGTGTATTTTATGAGCTTGAATTTTGGCATTTGAAGCGCATAATGGAGCAATAATGCAAATGTAAATGCCGTGAACAGCGAGAATACCTGACAGCATCTGTAGGGCGATACAGAGCCCTGAATGAATGTTAAAAGCAAGAGCGAGAACAAACAACCAAAAGCGAGCACCAAAAATACGGGTTTTTTATTGCGTATAATGAGTACGATC
>JAFSFN010000182.1 GCA_017435185.1 Clostridia bacterium
ACCCGAAAAGCCGTTTTCTTCTCAAAAAGCAATGCGGCAGTATCGGCACATGTATAGCCTCACTCATTTATAGGAGATTAAATTTGCAATGAAAATAAAATGGCTCGGACATTCATCCTTTTTGATAACAACAAATAACGATACTAAAATACTCACTGATCCGGTGGATAAAGAATCAGGCTATGATATCGGCATAACGAATGCAGATATAGTCACACTCAGCCATGACCACCATGACCACAGCAATACTTCCATACTAAAAAACACAGCTTGCATTATAACAACTGCGGGCGAGCACAGTTATCACGACATAAAACTGACAGGTATCCCCACATGGCACGATGAAATATGCGGTCAAAAACGTGGAAACAATATTATGTTCCTTATTGAAGCTGACGACATTAGAATTCTGCACGCAGGTGACCTTGGTCAACTTCCAGACCCGCTGACGCTCAACGCCATAGGCAAGACCGATATTCTGCTCGTTCCCATTGGCGGTGTATATACGATAGACTACGAAAAAGCGTTAGCGTTGATGAACATTCTAAATCCCAAGTTAACCATACCCATGCATTTCAGAACGCCGTCGGTCACATTCAAATTGGGAGACCTTTCACCATTTCTTAACAGAGCTTCAGACAAATACGCCATAAATAAAATAAACAGCAGTGAATTTGAAATCTCAACTCCCCTGTCTGTTCAAAACACCATCTTTCTGCCCGACTATACAAAATAAATCACAAATATAAAAGCAGCTCATATAAAGCTGCTTTTATCGTTCTGTTATTATTCTTTTATAACTTATCCCATAATGTCTTTCTGTATTCTTGCGATATCTCTTGAATTTATGTTTCCGTCGCCGGACACATCACCTGCATAAGAGAAAACTCCATCAAGAAGCGTAGTTTCCATTGTGTGCTTCTGTACTGCAGCGATATCACGAGAATTAACTTTTCCGTCACCCGTTACATCACCGGTCACGACTATAACAAGCCCATCAGCCAATTCACCGTCTATTATAAGATAAACTCTGTAAGAAGTTACAACCTCCGATGCACTGTCAAGCCGATTATCTGTTTCATCAAACACTGCAACCCTGCTTGCCGCCGTGAAATTAGCCGCGAGCTCTAAAGCAGTTGTTCCTGCTTCAACACCCATAAGCATGCCTTCCTTTATTGAAAGCGTGCTGCCATCAACAAGCCCAAGTTTTGATACAGGATAAACAGCACTGAGCTTATATCCGTTAAGCTCCGTTTCACCGTTGGGAGCCCATGATGCCGAATAGCGATAATCGTAACAAATGATAAAGCTATCAGCAGTATTGTCAAATGCTTTTACGCCGATAGTCGGTGCTTCACCTTCAAAATCTGCTCTTTCAAGCGCATAGCAGCCAAAGAAACTGTTTTCGCCTATTTCCTTGACACTTGATGGAAATCTTATCTGTGTCAAAGACTGACAATCACGGAAAGCACTCTCTCCAATAGTTGTAAGAGTTGACGGCAAAACTATTTTTTCAAGAAGCGTACAGCCATTGAATGCAAAATCACCAATGTTTACAACACCCTCAGGAAGCATTGCCGAAGTAATCTCGCTACAGCAATCAAATGCCGACTTGCCTATTTCAGTTGTATTGTCTGCAACGCTTATTTCACCCTTTATGCCGCCCGGACAAGCAATGAGCTTTTGTCCGTCTTTTGAATAGAGTATGCCATCCTTCGAGCAAAAGCTGCCGTTATCCGCCGAAACCTCGATTTTTTCAAGTGCACTGCAACCTGTGAAAAGATATGTTCCGACCGACAAAACAGAACTTCCCAAATATGCTGTTTTCAAAGATGTACAGCCCTCAAAAGCTGAAATTCCTATGCTCTCAACAGAATCCGGTATGATTATCTGCTCAAGGGACATGCAATATACGAATGCTTCATCCTCTATCGTTTTTATAGTCGACGGAAGTGATACCTCAGTTATATCGGCGCACCACTCAAAAGCCGTTTCACCAATTACAGTAACAGGCATTGAGTCTATCGTTTCGGGAATTGTTACAGCTCCCAAAACAGTGTCATTACATTTTGTTATTGTTATTTCGCCTTTATTTACGATATACTCCAAATCACCGTATTGAGAATATGTCGTTACGGATGCCGCAAAAGTCGGCACACTCATAAACGAAAACATCATAATAAAAGCCAAGACAACCGCTATAGTTTTTATTTTAGGAATACTTTTCATAAAAATTCCTCTTAACTCAGAATATTCTGTATGCACAATAATAAGTGTCTTGCCAATAACTGCTTGTGCACGATCCTATTACAACCTTTGTTTTTGAGCTTGAAGCGTGTATCATGGTACCATCACCAAGCGCAATACCGACATGGCCCTTGGAATCCGACATCTTAAACACAATGACATCACCCTTTTTCAAGCTGCTGAGAGAAGATGTTATCTTCTGATACTTGGAGCAGGTGCGCCATGCTCTTGAAGTCATATAGCTCTGTTTTACGCCTGCCTGATTGAGACACCAGTAAACAAAACCCGAACAGTCGAATGTGTTGGGGCCCTTGCCGCCCGATACATACTTACATCCCAATTTGCTCTTTGCAACTTCAATGAACTTGCTCACGCTTGCACCGCTGCTTGATG
>JAFSFN010000183.1 GCA_017435185.1 Clostridia bacterium
ATTGACAAGAAAAGTGCTGTAAATCTTTTCATAGCATTATTCCTTTCTTTTTTGCACATTAACATAGTGGTACTGAGTATTTATTTTATAATAACACATATTATTATTTTTCACAACTGTCTATTATCATAGACATTTTTCTCGTGGATTTTAATTACATTATTGAAATGAGGTGTCTACGATGGTAGAATTTAATAAAAGTGCGGCCGGCAGGGTCATACGAAAACTGAGAAAGGAACGTAAGCTGTCTCAGGAGGTTTTGAGCGGCTTTGCCGTGATTGCAAGGAGCCATCTTGCAATGATAGAAAACGGAGATAAACAGCCAAATTTTGAGACGATATGGCGCATTGCAAACGCACTTGACATTCCCCCGCACGAACTTGTGCTTCTTATAGAATATGAATCTCAAAACGACATAAAGTAAGCAATATGGAGGCGTTTATGAACATAACCGAAGATATTCGCTATATAGGTGTGAACGACACTGATATAGATTTGTTTGAGGGGCAGTACAAAGTGCCTAACGGCATGGCGTACAACTCATATGTAATACTTGATGAAAAGGTTGCCGTATTTGACACGGTTGACGCCTCAAAAACCGATGAATGGCTTGAAAAGCTCTCTGCTACCTTGGATGGACGCAAAGTTGATTATCTCATAGTCCAACACATGGAACCCGACCATTCCGCAAGTCTGATGCATTTTGCAAAGTGCTATCCCGATGCCGTTATTGTCGGCAACAAAAAGACATTCATAATGACAGAGGCCTTTTTCGGCACAGACTTTGCTTCGCGCCGCTTGGTGGTTGAAGACGGTGCAACCCTGTCTTTGGGCAAGCATCAGCTTACATTCGTTTTTGCGCCCATGGTGCACTGGCCCGAAGTCATGGTGACATATGACAGTACTGATAAAGTACTTTTCTCGGCTGACGCTTTCGGCAAGTTCGGCACTTTTGACTGTGATGAGCCATGGGAAGGTGAAGCACGCCGCTATTATATCGGCATTGTCGGCAAATACGGAGTTCAGGTCAAGGCACTTTTGAAGAAGGCTGATGCACTCAAAATAGAGACGATTTGTCCGCTTCACGGCCCTGTGCTTGACAGTGATATAGAGCACTATATAAAGCTGTACAACAAGTGGGCATCATATGAGCCTGAAAATGCTGATGATATATTGATAGCCTACACTTCTGTTTACGGCCACACAAAGGAAGCCGTCGATATTCTTTCTTCCCTGCTTAAAGAAAAAGGACGTAATGTAACTGTGCATGACCTTGCGCGCACAGACAAAAGTATAGCTGTTGCTGACGCTTTCCGCTGCGGCAAACTCGTGCTTGCCACTACCACTTATAACGGTGATATATTCCCTTTCATGCACGAATTTATAACCGGGCTCACCGAGCGCAGTATTCAGAACCGCACGATAGGCCTCATTGAAAACGGCTCATGGGCTCCCCTTGCAGCAAAGCTGATGAAAGGCATGCTTGAAAAAAGCAAAAATATCACATGGCTCGATGCGACAGTCACAATTCGCTCGGCACTTGATTCTGCGAGCAAAGAACAAATTGAAGCCATGGCGGAACAATTATAAACAAACTGTATTTTTCCTTAAAAAAAGCATTAATTATGCATAAATTAAAAAATACCGTTAAATGCGGTATTTTTTGTTTATTCAGCATTTTTTCAGTGTTGTTTTGTCATTTATCATTTACAAAGCTATATTATTTACTAAATAATATATTGTATAATTTGCGTATAATTGTATACATGAACACCTTACTTTGCTATACTAATCGTGGTGGTTTTTGTTTTATTAATGCAATTTATGCAATCAAATAATTTACCGCAATTTTATTCTGTAAAGGAGGATCTGTCATGAAAGCTATAATAGTTGACGCCGACCCGATACTTATAGATGTTCTGTCTCGTATAGTATCTAATTATGACGACAACTTATGCATTGATGCTACTTTCACAGATCCCGATGAGGCTTTATATTATTTGCAGCATAATGATGTAGACATAGCCTTCCTTGACATTAAGCTGCCTGCCATGAACGGGCTAACGCTTGGTAAGGCGATACGCAAATTTTCCGACAGTATTGCCATCATATTTACTACCACTCACCCTGAATACGCTGTTGAAGCATTCAAAGTATATGCGCAGGGTTATGTTTTGAAGCCGTATATACAGCAGGATGTATTCCTTGCCTTGGACAATGCCAAGCGCATAATCTCCAACAAAAATCATATATCTGCCATCACATTCGGCAACTTCGATATTTTTCACAACGGAAAGGTCATACATTTTTCTCGTTCAAAGAGCAAAGAGCTTTTAGCTCTGCTTATTGACAGATGCGGCGGTGAAGTCACACTCAATGAAGTTATTGAAACATTGTGGTGTGACAGTCCTCATGACGACAGCGTGCGTCAGCTTGCAAGAAAGATAGTCAGCAGCTTGAAAAAAGACCTTGAATACTACGGTATCAAAGATATATGCACATTTAACTACGGTGCTTACTCTGTAAATCCCGACAAGCTATATTGCGACTCTTTTAATCTGTTGTCCGGCGACAAAACGGCTTCTGACGCTTTTACCGGCGAGTATATGACGCAGTATTCCTGGGCAGAATGCAGTGTTCCCAGGCTCATTGCCGCAAAAAACAACCTGTAGCATTCATCATTTATTTATGGGGCTCTGCCCCACACCCCGGTCGCTTTTGAAAAAGCGCCGGAAAACCAATAATGCTACCGCTTTCGCTCAAGCGGTTAAATACTATTATATCCTAAAACGCTTTTGAGATTCTTTTAGTAAGACACATAAAAACAGCTCCATCTTGCGATG
>JAFSFN010000184.1 GCA_017435185.1 Clostridia bacterium
CTATCAAAGCAACGGTGAGCCTCGTACCGTATACCGGTACATTCAAATTTTTCAGCATATAAGGCAAACCGCCGATATGGTCCTCATGACCGTGAGTTATGAATATCGCCCTTACTCTGTCGGCGTTTTTTGTAAGATATGTCATGTCAGGTATGACAAGATCTATGCCGAGCATTTCTTCATCGGGAAAGCTCAATCCGCAGTCTATAACGATAATATCTTTGCCGTACTCAAGTACGGTCATGTTCTTTCCTATTTCACCAATGCCGCCGAGCGGGATTATTTTTAATGTTTCTCCCCTCTTACCGCCTGTCTTTTTCGCTTTCTTTGCTTTGTCGGCTACAGCTTTCTTTTTCGCCGTCACAGCTGTTTTTTCTGCAGTTTTCTTAGAAGTAAGAGCCGTTTTTCTTGAAGTAGTCTTTTTTGAAGCCGAAGCCGCCTTTTTTGCTCTCGCTGTTCTTTTTCTTTTATTTGCAGCGGTAGTCTTTTCTTTCTCATTTGCCGCTGTTTTGCTTGTATTTATTGCCAAATTATACTATTTCTCTCTTTCTTTCGTACGATAATAACACTTTAACAGATTATAACACATTTTTCACACTCAAAAAGAGCAGCAGTGTGAACATTATAAAATTATGTCTATAAGTATCACATCGTCGCCAATTTTTTTGATTTTATTGTATGGTATCACAATCTCCTCATCACTTTTCAGCATTCCGAAAAGTTTGGGAGGGCCGGGAACGACTATTGTATTTATCTGACCTGTGCATGAGTCGATTTCCATGTCACATATATTTCCCAGCCTTGCGCCGTCACATAAGTTTATTATCTCTTTTCGCTTTAAGTCACAATAATTAACTATTGCCAATTTAACTCACCCCATTATAGGGTATGCAAAATTGACTGTTTTTAGCAATGTGCAGCAGCATTTACCGCTTCGGCAACACATTTTGCCACACGCTCATCAAGTGCGGACGGAAGAATGTATTCCTCATTGAGTTCATCGTCACTGACCATGCCTGCAAGCGCATATACGGCCGCAACTTTCATATCCTCCGTTATCGCCGATGCTCTTGCATCAAGCGCACCACGGAACACTCCCGGGAATGCCAAACAGTTGTTTACCTGGTTGGGAAAATCACTTCTGCCTGTACCGATAACACGAACACCTGCTTCCTTTGCCTTGTCGGGCATTATTTCGGGAGTAGGATTTGCCATTGCAAAAACGATAGCATCCCTGTTCATTTTTTTGAGCATATCAACGGTTAAAATATTTGGCGCGGAAACACCGATGAACACATCGGCCCCGACAAGTGCATCTGCAAGACTTCCCTTTCTGCCCTCTGCATTATGCCTTGCAACAAGTTTCTCCTTCATCCAGTGAGTACCTTCCTCACCGCTGTTCATAATTCCGTTCTTGTCGCAAAGCACGAGCTTCTTTGCGCCCAACTTTTCAAGCAAGAGGCAAATTGCCGTTCCTGCCGCACCTATTCCGTTTATGACTATCGTCACTTCGTCCAACTTTTTGCCTACAAGTTTCAAAGCATTTGTAAGCCCTGCCGAAACGATTATTGCCGTACCATGCTGGTCATCATGGAACACGGGAATATTAAGCCTTGCCTTGAGTTTTTCCTCCACTTCAAAGCACCTCGGCGCACTTATATCTTCAAGATTGATGCCGCCAAACACGGGCGCTATGCGCACACAAGTTTCAACTATTTCATCAACATCCTGCGTATCAAGACATATCGGGAACGCATCAATATCTGCAAAACGCTTGAACAAAACCGCCTTGCCCTCCATAACCGGTATTGCGGCATGCGCACCGATGTTGCCCAAACCCAGCACCGCACTGCCGTCCGACACCACAGCCACCATATTACCCTTTCCTGTATAAACATAGGCATCGTCAATATTATTATGTATCTCACGACAGGGCTGTGCCACACCGGGCGTATATGCAACTGAAAGGTCGTCTCTGTTTTCAAGAGCTACCTTGCTTTTTATTTCTATCTTGCCTCGTGCTTCCTTATGAACACGCAATGCTTCCGAATTATAATCCATGGTCATTCCTACCTCCGCAAAATATTATATCACAATTTTTGGTATTGCCACAGAGGTATTGCAAATTTGTGCAATCAGACAAAACTCGACTTTTCATGACTTAACACAATAAAGCACGATTTTTATCGACGAAACTTGTCTTTTTTACTCCGTTGACGCTGAAATTAACTGGTGATAGTTTGGATTTAGGGACATTTTTGCCATATTTTTTGCAAATTCTGTCCAAATAAATTTGAAAGGAAGATAGCTATGACAAAGACTATAACGGCATACGCACTCAAAAGGTTTCCGGCGGAGCAACCACCAACTATTACTACCATGGCTCTGTCATGACTGCACTTGAAAAAGGCAGTGACAAGCTCCTTTTCAGCTATGATTCACTCGGTAATGTTATTGCCGTAAATTTCAACGGCACATATTACTACTACATACGAAATCTTCAGGGTGACATAATAGGCATACTGGACAGCAACATGAACTATGTAGTAGAATATTCCTACGATACATGGGGTAAGCTCATATCCACCACAGGCAGCCTTGCGTCAACGCTCGGCACATTGAATCCGTTCCGCTATAGGGGCTATGTGTACGACACCGAGACGGGGCTCTATTATGTATCCAGCCGTTATTATGATCCTGAGATCGGTCGGTGGATTAGCCCTGAGCCAAATGTGTATGCAGGTGCATTTGATAGCAGTTCTGGATTAATCGGATATAATGTATATGCCTATTGTGCCAATAACCCTGTTAACTACTATGACCCTACAGGTGAATTTGTAATATCTACTCTTCTAATTTGTGTGGCTGCAGGAGCAATTATAGGAGGTACTATTGGCGGAATTGCTGGAAATGCCTATGCAAACAGCAAGGGCTACACCGGATGGGACAAAACCAAGTCCATATTAACTGGCATTGGAATAGGTGGGCTTGCTGGAGGAGCATTGGGGTATTTTGCAGCGCCTGCTGTAGTAAGTGCTA
>JAFSFN010000185.1 GCA_017435185.1 Clostridia bacterium
ATAAGGTCCTTGCCGTCCCTGCCCTTTGACATTCTTGCCTTGCCGTTTTCGCCTCGTTCCGCTCTGTAGTGGCGCATGAAGCGAAAATCAAGCAATGTGCTCATATCCTTGTCCGCAACAAAAACGACATTGCCGCCCCTGCCGCCGTCACCGCCGTCGGGGCCGCCCCTTTGTACATACTTCTCACGGTGGAACGATGTTGCACCGTCACCGCCGTCGCCTGATTTTATTACTATTTTTACTTTATCTACGAATTGCATTTCGTTTTACTCAGATACTCCTTACAAAATTCTTTTATCACGCAAGTTTCGCACTTGGGATTTTTAGCACTGCACACACGCCTGCCATGGAATATTATCCAGTGGTGCGCATCGCCCCAATCCTGCTCGGGGATATTGTTCATGAGCTGTTTCTCGGTATCGAGTACATTTTTGGCTTTTGCAAGACCAATCCTGTTTGACACTCTGAAAACATGGGTATCAACGGCAATTGCAGGCACGCCGAACGCATTTGACAAAACAACATTTGCCGTCTTTCTTCCCACACCCGGCAAAAGCACAAGTTCGTCCCTCGTTTTCGGAACTTCGCCGCCATATTTTTCAACAAGTATACGGCTTGTGTTTATTATGTTCCTGCACTTAGTCTGATATAACCCACAGCTCTTTATATACTGTGAAAGCTCGTCCTCATTCAAGGCAGCTATCTGCTCTGCGGTATTATATTTTTGAAAAAGAACTGCAGTGCACTTGTTGACCTGCTTATCGGTACACTGTGCCGACAGCATTGTTGCCACCAAAAGCTCGAACGGCGTGGTGAAATCCAGCTCGCTCTTGGGGCTTGGATATTCAACACTCAGTAATTGCAGCACCTTTTTTATTCGTTCTTTGTCATGTTTTGTAGTTCTCATTGTTTTAGTTTAGTTTATACTGTTGAAAAATGCAAACTACTTTTTGCCCATCATGCTCATAAGTCTTGCCATCATGGCAGGGTCGGGCATATTCTGCGTGTTTTTTGCACCTGAGCCGTTCATTTTTGAAAGCATATTTATAAGATTCATCGGGTTATTAATTCCGCCCATATTTCCCATGTTGGCAAAATTCATGCCGCCGCCCGTGTTCTGATTCGCTTGCGGCATATTGTTGGATTTGGGAACTTCTTTCTTCACCTGCGGAAGACCGAGTCTTGATGAAATATGCATCCTCTCGGCAGGTGCTAAATATGGCTCCATTGCCAAAAGATACTCTGCCGCTTTATGTGCGCCCTGCTCATTTTTTATGCGCATCGCCAACATGAATGCAGGCGATTCATTCTGCATTATGCCGTTATTATTTACACTCTGATTCGTCCTTGCTGAATTGTTTGACGAATTTCGCCTTGGCGGCACAGATGATTGTGCTACTCTCTGCATCTTCCTCACCTCCGTCACTATATACTATGCACCTCGCCCCTTTTGTGAACCTTTGCAAAGATAAAGCATAACTTAATATGAGGTGATATATATGAAAAGAGATTTGAAATCATTTATGCGCGGCGAAGGTGCAAAGCTCGATGAAAGCGCAATGAACAACGCTCAGGATGCCATGAACAAATACAGCGGCAAAAGCGACGATGAGCTAATGCGTGAACTTAACACACTCAAAGAAAACGGCACGATAAACAATGCCGCACTTCAAAACATGGCTTCCACCATTTCCCCCATGCTCAACGCACAGCAAAAACAAAAACTCGAAGCCCTTATAAAACAGTTGTCAAATTGAGCGAAATACGAAAGGAGACACCTCTTTGGAAGCGTCTCCTTTTATGTTGCATATATTACATCACTCGCCATACAGAGCAAAAAGTGCCTGTGCAAGATCCGCCCTTGTTACCATTATGCGCGGTGCAATGAAATTGCCGCACAGAGCTGTGATAATGCCGTTTTCAACCGCCCAGTTCATTGCAGTTTTTGCTGATTTTGAAATAAGCAGGGAATCGGTAAATTTGTATTCTTTTTCGCTTTGCGGCTGCCCGCCGGCGTTCCACAGCGCTACTGCAAGATTCTGTCTTGTCATGCCGCCGTAGGGCAGGAATATCTTGGTGGTAATGGGTGAAATTATATCGTTTTCTGCCGCCCATTTTGCCGCTTCGGTATAATACATACCGTCACGCACATCCATAAAATCAAATTCGCTTTCAATTTCAGGAGTAAGAGCTGCGCGGTAAAGCGCTGTTGCGACCATGCCTCTTGTCGCCAAGCTGTCGGGAGCAAATTTGTGTGCTTCCTTTGCGTCCATCAAGCCGTTTTCACAAACAAAAGCTACCGCATCAAAACATTCATTGTCTCTGCTTACATCGTAGTAGGGCACATTTATACGGTCTATCATTCTGTCTTTTATAAATTCGTGACCTGCCGCATTGGGATGGGTTGCCTCTGCAAATTTATTGCCCTCACACAATGCAAAAAATTCTTCGTCAAAAACATTTTTCGGTGTGCCGTTAACTTCGGCGCCCATTATATCGACAAACAAATAATTCTCACGGTCTGCAAACGCAGTTTTGTTTTTCATAAAATCATTTATATGTTCAGCTAAAAGATGAACTACGGTGCCGGCATTTATAAACCCGTTTATAAGGTGTACGCCCTCCATGGGATTGTTTAATCCGTTGACCATGAGCGTTACATCGGGATTAAGTTTGTAAATCTCATCTATCACATCATCGAAATACTCCATAAATCCCGTATATGTATATCTTAAACTGTTTATTGCAAGCTCTACAACTTGCTTGCCCTTACCGAGCGCGGTAAATATATCGCGGACACTTTGCTCAATTTCCTTATATTCTTCACTTGCCAAAATCTTTGACTTTGAGGAATATCCCGGTCTGTCAAACTTATATGCACCAGTATCACTCTGCCACGCTTCAAACTGCGCTCCAAAATATGATGTAAAATTATTGCCGCCCATTGTTATACTGACATAGTCAGCTTCACTTACGGCCTTTTTGATATCGGCACGCATTTTATCCACGCCGCCGCCTGCATTCTGAAACGAACCGTTATCAATGAATCTGCGTCTTAAATAATCGTCGCCCTCATAGTCTTCATTGAAAAGGAAATATATATCCTCAACTCTCAAGCCATTATATGCCATGGGAGTTAAGTTTGCATCTATCTCCTTTGCAAAAAGATAGGGGTACGACTGCTTTACAACAACCTTATAGCCCGGAGCTTCAAAGCCTTCAAGCGCATATCCGTTTGACATCGAATCGCCGAGCGAAACATAATTGTATTTTTCAAACAACGCAAAAGTGCTTGTCGGAATGATTGAAAAAACTATCATCAAAACGATGAAAAGACACAATGCTTTATTAAAAGTCTTTTTCATATTTCCTCCGCAAATAAAAATTTATATTTATTTTAACATGTTTCGTTGATAGTCTGCAACAGAAAGAGAATATGTTACGGTGGAATAATAATCATCTCACCGGTTGGTTCTCGCCACAGGGGCAAAACAAAAAGCACACGGAAAAAGCCCCTTGTTTTTTGAAAAATCTCAAAACAACATATTTTCTTTTGCTCCATACAACACCGCAGATGGCAGAATCTTGTTCTGACTGCTTTCGCTATCCCTCTGACCGCGATTTTTGCAAAGTGCTTTCACCTGTTCGGAATTTCAAAAGGCAAAAATCAACGGTCAGCGAAAAAATAATTTTGATTTGTTAGATTTCCTCAAAAATGCCGTTCACTGTATTCAAAATTTCAGCGGTGCTGATTTTATAAAGCATTATAAGTTCAATTTTCTTAATTTTGATGTGTTTGCAATTACAATAAGAGTTGTGGCTGCTTCAAGTGCCTGTTCGGGATTGATGCTTACATTTACATTATTGCCGTTTTTGATAGCAACGATATTGAAGCCATATTTTTTTCGAAGATTAAGTTCGGTCAGGTTTTTACCAATCCACTCGTTTTTTACATCAATTTCGATAATCGATATGTCCTTTGAAAGCGAAATCGCATCAATAAAACCGGATGAAAGCAAATTTTTAGCAAGTCGAATACCCGATTCGTTTTCAGGAAATACGACCTCATCTGCCCCAACTCGGAGCAATATTTTTTGCTGCATCTCATTTGCACATTTTGCGATGACTTTTTTTACGCCGGCTTCCTTGCAAAGAGTAACCGCCATCACACTTGCTTCGAGATTGCTTGCCATGCATATAATGACTGTATCAATTTCCGCGATACCGAGCCGCGTAATTACCTCTGCATCAGTAACATCGGCACATTTGCATATTGGCAGATATGCGGCTACTTCGTTGACGATACTTTGGTGCTCATCTACTGCTATAACCTCCATCCCATTATCGACAAGCTCCTTTGCTACCGCCCTACCATATCTTCCGAGTCCGAAAACAGCGTATGTTTTATTTTTTCTCATAGTATATTCTCCTTTATCCTATACTAATTTCTTCGATCGGCTCTGAAACAATATTTTGATTTTCCCCCTTGCCGCCGAGCGCAACGGCGAGGGATATGGGTCCGACCCGTCCGAAGTACATCGTAGCAATAATCACACTCTTACCCACTGTATTAAGGCTTGCTGTGAAATTTCTTGAAAGCCCTACCGTTGCAGTTGCACTTACCGATTCATAGATCACATCAATTATCGATGCCTCAGTAGCCATCGAAAGCGAAATGATAGACACAAGCATCACTGCCGTGAACATCGCAACTACGGCAACCGCCTTGCGAATAGAATCACCGGATATTGTGCGTTGGAATATTGTAGCCTGTTTTTTGTTTCTGATGGTCGCAAGTGCAGAACAGAATATCACGATTACTGTTACCGTTTTCACACCGCCCGCAGTTCCTACAGGGGAACCGCCTATGAACATTAGAATTGAGGAAACAATGGATGCTGTACCTGTCAAATTTTCTTGGGGAACACTTGCAAAGCCGGCTGTTCTCGTCGTTACTGATTGAAACAGTGATACTTGAATTTTATCAAAGAGTGACATATTACCGATAGTTTGTGGATTGTTATATTCACAAATTAATATAAGCACTGCGCCACCAAATATTAGTGCTAATGTAGTTGTGATTGCTATTTTGCTATGGAGTGTCAGATGTTTGAATATTCGGTTACTTCGGAGCGTGCGGCTCTTTATAACCCGAACCACGTCCCACCAAACGATATACCCAATACCTCCAATAATAATCAAGATTGAAGTAGTTATGTTTATTAACGGATTGGTAGCGTAATTATAAAGACTACTTTCGCCGATAATGTCAATACCTGCATTGCAGAAAGCGGAAACCGAATTAAACACTGATACCCAAATACCTTTTGCTCCAAATTCCGGAATGAAAACGAACATATACAGTATTGCACCGATTCCTTCAATCAGCAAGGTAGCAAACAATACGCTCTTAACAAACTTTACAATCCCGGACATCGTATTTAGATTAAATGCGTCTTGAATGAGCAAGCGATCCCAAATACCCATTTTCTTGTGAAGCATAATCATAAATCCCGACATAATCGTGATTACACCAAGACCGCCAATCTGTATCAAAAGAAGGATAATGATCTGACCGAACACACTCCAAGTAGAAAATGTCGGCACAGTAACAAGTCCGGTAACACAAGTCGCGGTTGTTGCTGTAAATAATGCGTCAATATACGGAACAGGTTGTCCGTTTGCAGAACTTATAGGAAGCGATAACAGAATGCTTCCCGTTAAGATCGTTAAAAGAAAACTCAGCAAAATAATTTGGGTGGTCGATAAATTAGTTCTTCTCATTTTCGCACCTCACAATGTCAACCACTCGTTTTCTATAATTTTATAATCCAACTTAAACTCATTACAAAAAGCTTTCAGCTGCTTCATTGCTTTCAAATTTGGTCTTGCCTTATTTAGTTCCCAACGATTAACAGTTGAAAGTGCTACATTCAACTTTTGAGCAAAATCCTGCTGTGTAAAAAAAGCTTTCTGGCGTGATGTTCTTATCGCATCTCCTAAACTCATTTGGCAGCCTCCTTGCCTTGATTAAGCATTATTATAGCACAAATTAGGCGTTTTGTTAATGTGATGGACGGATTTGCATTTTTAGGCTCTCACTTATCTCACCGGTTGGTTCTCGCCACAGGGGCAAAACAAAAAGCACACCTAAAGGTGTGCTTTTTGTTTTGGCTCCCCCTGTTGGACTCGAACCAACGACACTGCGGTTAACAGCCGCATGCTCTACCGACTGAGCTAAGGAGGAACGACGCAAGATGTATTATAGAACATTGAAAATGATTTTTCAAGCCCTTTTTTCAAAAATTTGAGCAGAATTTTTTGTGCTCAGTTTTTGCTTGTTCATTGATGCGCATTGGAGTATTATAATTATATAGTGAAAGGAGGGTTTTTATGTCCTACTCCGCAAGAATGCAAAGCAATCATTTATACAGCATACTGTTTGCGCCCCGCGGCATGGCTCGAATGGTCGATGTCGGTGCTCAATGTGCACAGCAGTATTTAAGTCCTTTTGACAAACTCATTGGTCTTATG